>JAILFE010000037.1 GCA_024697725.1 Oscillospiraceae bacterium | reverse complement strand
CCATTATCGGTCTGCGAGCTTTTCCTCCGCGATATATTCCGCCGCAGGTCTGATATCGTCAAGATCGCCGCAGCCGTCAACTCCGTTCGAGGTCCACGCCATAACGCCGTTCCAGCCGTTGTCATATGCCGCGGAATATTCCTCCTTCAGCGTAATGCCGCCTTCGGAGGTGTCTGCGGGAGTTTCACCTATGACCACGGGCTTTGTGCCGTCGAGCTTGTAATCCTCGGGAGAGCCTGCGAACGGATCGCCCCAGTTCTGTGTCATCCAGAAATAGTAATGCGGAGAATAGAAATCAAGATAGGAATCCTCGTTGCCGAGCTTTTTCAGAAGCTCGTCCGATACATAATTCCCGTCGTATTCATCGCTGTTATATTTCACCATACCCATGCCGACGGTCACAAGCACATCCGAATTTTCATGTATAGCGGCGGCTGTCTCAGCAAAATAATCAGAGATATATTCCCAGTCTATCTTTCCGCATTCCTCGTTCTCGCGTATCCAGTCCGGCTCGTTGCACAGGTCTATGCTCCAGAGATAGTCACAGCTGTCGTAACGCTTAACGAAGGGTATCACATATTTTTCGCTGAAGCTCTTTATGCTTTCAGGCGTAGTCAGCATATTCCGCCAGTTCTTGTGTCCGAGATTTGAATCCTTGAAATGATCGAAGGATATGAGTGTCGCCATGATATAGATATGATGCCTTTCGGCGCTCTGAAAAAGGCAGTCCAGATCGCGCCAGTGCTTCTCAGATACATGGGTCACCTCGCCCTTTCCGTTGAGGCGCACTCCGATAAAGCCGGAACAATTTATCCATACCCTGCTTGCATTTATCCCCGCTTCTTCAAGCTCGGCAAAATGATTCTCCCAGAAATCGGGGTCAAAGCTCCCGTTTCCGAAATCGTTCCATTTGTCCCACGGAGTGTTGACACCGTTTATCCAGAGCTCTTTTCCGTCCGCCATGAACTTAGTCCCCTCGACGGTGACTCTTGCCGCTCCCGATACGAATACCGGAGGGACATATTCAGTTTCTGAGGCGGCAGTCTCGCTTGCCGTCTGTGATGTCGTTGTTCCGGCAGTATCGGCAGATCCAACCGTTTCAACAACTTCGGAAGTCAGTTCCGTGACAGCAGGGGTCTGCCCGTTTTCCGAACACGCAGACAGCAGCAGTGCCGCCGGAAGTATATATTTTCCTCTGTACATATCTTTCCTCTTTAAAATACTGTCACTCCGCCGCAGGGATGTACTGTTTCTGCGAATATACCTCTGCTGCGGAAAATGTCCGCACAGCGCACGGCGCTGTCATGATCGGCAAATATCCCGAATACCGCTGAGCCGCTGCCTGTCATGCAGGAGCAGAGCGCATCGTTTCCAAACATGGTCTGCTTTATGTCGCTTATCTCGCGGATATCGGTGACGCTCTCGAATATATTCGCGCAGCTTTTTGCAATGGTGAGTATGTCCCTGCCGTCAAACAGCCCTTTTATGCCGCGCCTTGCAAGACCGCCCGTACTGTCGGCTCTTTTGTATGCCTCGGCTGTGGATATGCTGCTGATGCCCTTTGCTATGACGATGTCGCATAACGGCATATCGGCGAGTTTTTCAGTCACCTCGCCGATACCGGTACAATATCTTGTTCCGCCGGATATGCAGAACGGAACGTCTGCACCCGTTTTCGCGCCGATATCGGTCATTGCAGCCTCATCGAGACTTGTCCCCATGAGCCTGTCAAGACCGTATATCACCGCCGCAGCATCTGCGCTGCCGCCGCCCATCCCCGCCTGTGAGGGGATATTTTTTTCGATATGTACAGCCGCACCGCAATGTTTGCCGGTATATCCGAAGAAATTCTCCGCAGCCTTATAGCAGATATTCCCGCTGCCTGCGGGGATACCCTCATCGGTGCAGCTCACCGTTATATCATCGCCCTCGGTGAGAGCTATATTCACATAGTCGTACAGAGACACGCTCTGCATCACCGTTTCAAGCTCGTGATAGCCGTCGGGACGCTTTCCCGTGATATCGAGATAGAGATTTATCTTTGCCGGAGCACGAAGCCTTATGCTCTGCATCATTTCTTTTCCTTTTTCAGCGACTGTGTAAACTCGCCTATCCGCCTTACAGCCTCCATTATGTGCTTTAGCGAATAAGCATACGATATCCTGACATATCCTTCTCCGCATTCTCCGAATGCATTTCCCGGAACGACTGCCACCTTGTATTCATACAGCAGTCTTTCGCAGAATTCCTCGCTTGAGAGCCCCGTTGATTTAATACAAGGGAACACATAGAACGCACCGAGCGGCTCAAAGCATTCGAGCCCTATCTCGTTGAGTGCGTTCACCAGCCAGCGGCGGCGGATATTGTATTCATTGACCATATGCGCGATATCGTCATCGCAGGAATGTATCGCTTCGATAGCCGCGAACTGCGATACGGTCGGCGCACACATTATCTCGAACTGATGTATCTTCAGCATCTGAGCTATCAGCGGCTTGGGACCGCATATATACCCGAGACGCCAGCCTGTCATAGAATACGCCTTGGAAAAGCCGTTGACATATATCGTGCGCTTTGCCATATCCCCTATCTCGATTATCGAAGTGTGCTTTTCATTATTATATGTGAGCTCGGAATATATCTCATCCGAAAGCACCATGATATTCGTATCCTCGAGCACCTCTGCGATCTTTTCCAGATCGGCGGCAGGCATCACTGCTCCTGTGGGATTGTTCGGATATGGCAGTATCAGAAGCTTCGTCTTGTCAGTGATAGCCGCTCTGAGCGCTTCGGGAGTCAGCCTGAACTGATCCTCCGCACGGGTATTTATCGCCACCGGTACACCGCCAATAAGCGTGACCAGAGGTGCGTAACAGACAAAGCACGGCTCAACGATAAGCACTTCATCGCCGGGATTTACCATAGCTCTTATGCATATATCTATCCCCTCCGAGCCTCCGACCGTTATCACGATCTGACTGTCGGGAGAATAGCTGACACCCGTTTTTCTGAAAACATGATCCGACACGGCGATACGCAGCGCGGAAAGCCCCGCATTCGCCGAATATTTCGTCCTGCCCTTTTCAAGTGCTGTTATCGCCGATTTGCGCACGACCCAGGGGGTCTGGAAATCGGGCTCGCCCACACCGAGAGATATCACATTATCCATTGATGCGGCGACATCAAAAAATTTTCTGATCCCCGACGGCTTTATAACTCTTGCCCTGTCGGAGATCACCTTATCATAGTCGATCACGGTGATACGGGACTCCTTTCATCAACGGATTCATTCTCGATGAAGAACCCATCTTCCTTATAGCGTTTGAGCACAAAATGCGTGGAGGTGGATAAAACTCCCTCTATCGTGGAGAGTCTCTGCGCCACGAACAGCGCTATCTCCTTGTAGTTGGTGCCGCTGAGTGTAACAGCAAGATCGAACGAACCCGACATGAGCGTAACGCTGTCCACCTCATCGTACATCATTATCGTCTTTGCAAGATCATCAAAGCCAAAATCCGCCTTGGGAGTAACCTTGACTTCAATGAATGCAGTCACGAGATCCTTGTCGAGCAGATCCTCGTTTGCTATTATCGTATAGCCCTTAATAATACCCTTTTCCTCATATTCTCTTATCTTTGCCGCGACCTGTGCCTCGGTCATGCCGACCGCGGCGGCGATATCCTTGTCGGACATACGCGCATTCGCCTTGAGCAGATCAATGATAGGTTCCATATTTATATCCTCCTTTTTATATGATGATAACGTCAGATATCTATAAACTGCGGTCTTCTGCCAATGAAATATGTAAGTCTGTCAAATCCCGCCGCCTGTGCGATACTGATGCCGTCGGCGATCCCCTTTCCGAGATCGTCTGTGCAGTGAGCGTCCGAGCCTATTGATATGAACTCTCCGCCCTCTTCTCTGAACATCCTGACATAGTAAAGGTCGGGGAAAGTCTTTCCGTATCTCTGGCGAAGCCCGCTCGTATTTATCTCGATGCCCTTCCCGCGCCGTACAAGAACGCGAAGGCTCTCGCGTATGATCTCATCGGCTGCCTTCATATCGACCTTTATGCCGAAGTCACCCTCGATATAGCGCAAAGGATAGGTGAGATGCCCGAGTATATCAAAATCGCCCTTTTCGCAAAGTTCGTATATCTCGCTGTAATATCTGCGGATAAGCTCTGCGGGGTCGTTTTTGCTGTGATCTATGAACGCAAAATCCTCCGCGCCCCTTACCTGGTGTATCGAGCCGATGACAAAATCAAGACGGCAGTCGGACGCTATCTCGGCGGCAAGAGAGAAGTCATACTGTGCCTGTCCGAGCTCTATGCCGTTTATGAAATTCAGCTTTCCCTTGTACTGCTCTTTCAGGCGCATATTGTCGCGCATGGAATTTTCAAAGGTCACACCGAAATCGAAGGTATTCTCCGGGTCTCCGTGATCGCTGTAATGCCCGTAGGAAAAAAACCTGTTCACTTCGCAGTGGTCGGTGAGCGCATAAGCGGAAAGCCCGAGTTCCGCCGCCCGTTTCAGCATCGCATCGGGCGAGCTTTCGGCATCGGGCGAATTTGTCGAATGGGTATGACAGTCGATAAGATTCAAGGACACGCACCTCCTTTTATTGTCCGATATAATATTTCCGTATGTTTTATCGTTTACTATATTATATCACAGCTTACGGCATTTTTAAATAACTTTATTCTTGTCCGTATGCACAAAATGTGTTTGGATTTGCCCGCCATATTTACAAAATATGACGGTCATCCGTTTTTTATATGGAAACATTCGCATATACTTCATATTTTCGCGGATATGACACATAATATTATACTGCCGTGATACCATTTTTAAGGAGATATGCCGAATGAACATCAAAAAGAACCTGAAAACTCTCATCCCCGCGATACTTATCCCTCTTGCCTCGGGAGGACTGTCCGCGCTGCTTTCGGGCGGGTTCGACAGCTATGAAAAAGCTCCCCGTCCGCCGCTTTCGCCGCCGGCTATTCTTTTCCCGATAGTATGGACGATACTCTATATCCTGATGGGGATATCTGCCTGGCTCGTGGAAATTGACACGACAGAGAAAAAGCCTCTTGTGATATACTATATACAGCTTGCCGTGAACGCGCTCTGGAGCATCATATTCTTCCGCTTTGAGATGTACCTTGCGGCGGCGGTATGGCTCGGTCTGCTCATCGTCTGGATAATATTCATGATGACCGAATTTGCGGCGGTAAACAGAAAAGCCGCATTGCTGCAGCTTCCGTATCTTATATGGTGTCTTTTCGCGCTTTATCTGAATATCGGGGTGTATCTGCTGTCAAGATAGAGTATTACTTCGCACCGCAGATATATTGACCTGCGGTACGAAGCTGTTTTTTATTCACCGAGTGTGAGCTGGTCGGGATCCTTGATATTCCGTGCTATGAATCCCGCCGCAGGGACAGATTTTACCGCAAATCTCTCATATTCGGGGCGCATCTCTTCCGATACGGGATAAGCGTTCGATACCTTTGCGTTCTTTTTCAGACTTATCACCTGAACGCCGATAGTGTTCCTTGTGGTCTTCGGCAGCAGCATACCCGTATTGAACAGCAGAGCTCTGCCGTTGTCCGTCGTGATGAGCACATCGGTGCTCTCGCTCTCGGTGAACATCTTCACGAGCGGCGATTTGTCCGCATACGCTCCCGTGAGCTTTTTGCGGTTGGTCTTTGTCTCATACGCAGAAAGCGGCACTCTTGCCGTCTTGCCGTTTTCAAAGACGAATATCACATATCCGCTGTAATCATCGGTGACTACCATGGCCGCGACCTTTTCGTCATTGTCAAAGCCGAGCTTTGCGGGGATATAATC
>JAILFE010000035.1 GCA_024697725.1 Oscillospiraceae bacterium | reverse complement strand
AAGCGGATCTTGTCCTGCTCGATCACGCGCATTTTATCCTTCTGGGCTTCGGTATCGAAGCGCAGCTTTTCTGTTTCTGCCTTGAGCTTTGTGTGATGCTCTTTCAGACCGCGCAGCTTTTCCGAGAACATATCCCGTTTTTCGGTCAGCTCGTCGATCTCGGCTTTTCTCGTGAGCACGCCGCCCGAACGCGATGCCGAGCCTCCCGTGAAGGAACCGCCGGCGTTTATGACCTGTCCGTCGAGCGTGACTATCCTGAATTTATATCCGAAGCGCTTTGCGATCACGGCTGCTGTGTCGAGATCCTCCGCGACGGCTGTTCTTCCGAGAGTATACTCTATGATATTGCGGTATTTCTCGTCGAAGGTCACAAGCTCCGAAGCTATGGCGACAAAGCCGTTCATTTCGGCAAGTCCGCGTTCGTTCAGCTTGTTTCCCCTTATCGAGGTGAGAGGCAGGAAGGTCGCTCTGCCGGCGTTATTGCTTTTGAGCCATGCGATGCCCGCCTTTGCTGCCTCTTCGTTTTCGGTGACTATATTCTGCAGAGCGCCGCCCAGAGCTGTTTCGACAGCGGTGCTGTATTCGTTGCTGACTGATATGAGCTGCGGTACCGTTCCGCATATCCCGCCGAGACGCTTGTTAGAAGCGGCGCGGAGCACCTGTCTTACGGCGCTGCTGAAGCCTTCCATAGAGGATTCGAGCTCGCGGAGCACCTTTATGCGCTGTTCAAGCTCGGATATCTGGATATTTCCCGCGTTTATGGAATCTTCTGTCTCAGAGAGACGGTCGCTCTTGCTTTTCAGAAGTCTTTCGAGCCCCGACAGCTTGTTTTGCTGCTCGGCTGCGGTGATATCAAGCTTTTCACGGGCGGAGACGGCGTTTTTCTTTTCCTCCTCAAGAGCGGAGAGCTCCTTGTCGGCATTTTCGGAACGCTCGTTCCCGACGGCGAGCTGCGCACGGAGATTATCCGTTTCTGCGCGGCGGTTCTCGGCATCTGCCGTGAATCTCGACAGGGTCATATTAAGGCTGTTCAGCTTTGTGTTCTTTTCTTCAAGAGCCTTGTCTGCGGCAGTCTGCCGGTCGGCAAGCTCCGAAAGGGCATTTTCCGCTTTTTCGCACTCCGCGCGGTTTTCGGAGATATCCTTTTCTGCGGCGGACAGCTCATCGAGAGCGGCTTTTGCTTCCTTTTCCGTCTCGGCGTCGCTGTTTGCGGCATTCTTGCGCTTTTCTTCGTATTCAGCGATATTCTGTTCGCAGTGACCAATCTCGTTCTCACAGACGGCGATCTCGGAATGGAGTTTTGTTTCCGCCTGTTCGAGATCGTGTATCTTCTGTCTGAGTTCCTCGATCCTTACCGAACTGTCCTGCATATCCCGCGCAAGCTCCTGCATACGCTGCTCGGTCTGTTCGATCTCGGCCTCAGTGCTGTCGTATTCTCCTGTATTTATAAGTATTCGGTCTTCGAGCTCTCCGAGAGTCTTTTTTATATCGTCAAGCTCGTGTACCCATACGGTGATCTCGGCTGTCTTTTTTCTCTCCGAGAGAGTAAGGAACTTCTGTGCCTTTTCGGACTGTATGCGCAGAGGCTCGACACGGGCTTCGAGAGCCGATACGATATCATTCAGGCGGAGTATGTTCTCCTCGGCGTTCTTGAGCTTGTTTTCCGCCTCTTCCTTGCGGAAACGGAATTTTGCTATACCTGCCGCTTCCTCGAATATATCGCGCCGTTCGCCCGATCTTGCGGAGATTATCTCGGCTATGCGTCCCTGTCCGATTATGGAGTAGCCGTCGCGCCCCATTCCGGTGTCCATGAAAAGCTCACAGATATCCTTCAGTCTGCACGGCTTTCCGTTTATCATATATTCGCTCTCGCCGCTGCGGTACAATTTTCTTGTAACGGCGACATCATCGTCATCGAGCGGGAGCGTGTGATCGTCATTGGCGATATCGAGCGTGACCTGTGCAAATCCCATCGGCTTTCTCAGTTGTGTGCCGGCGAAGATGACGTCTTCCATTTTTGAACCTCTGAGCGTCTTTGAGGACTGTTCTCCGAGCACCCATCTCACCGCATCGCCTATATTTGATTTTCCGCTGCCGTTGGGGCCGACAACGGCAGTTATGCCTTTATCAAAATCGAGCCGTATCCTGTCGGGGAACGACTTGAAGCCCTGTAATTCCAGTGATCTAAGATACATTAAGTAAAATTCCTTATTATTTTTGTTTGCCGAGGTCGCACACCATTATGTAATCCTCGTCATTTTCGGATATTATCTCAAAGCCTGTTTTCAGGTACATATCCTTTGCGTAGTTTGCCTTCTGCACCGAGAGCGATACCTTTTCATAGCCCTTATTGCGCAGCAGGGAAAGCATACTCTTCATGAGCGCGGTGCCTATCCCGCCGCTGCGGTAGGGCTTATAGAGCGATATCGCAAGTGACGGGACATCGTCGGCGATATGACCGTAATCATCCATTATGCGCACCCATACGCAGCCGATTATATTGTCTCCGACAGACGCGGCGAGCGCGTGGTCGTCCTTTTTGCCGAAGTCAGATGTATATATCTGCAGTTCCGGCTTGTTTATGATATCCCTTGCGGGAGGTGATGCTCCCTCGGGGATGAATATCGCTTCATATAGGAAATCATCAAGAACGCCGTATTCACCGGCAGTCAGTTCCCTTATGCCGTAATCGAAGGTGTTGCCGCGTTCGAGCAGTATGCGTTTCCAGTCCTCGCCGAAGATATGGAAACAGCCTTCGTCGGGATCTTCCGTTTCGCAGAAGCCCGCTTTTTTATAGCAGTGATAGGCGGGAGGGTTGCTGTCAAAAACGACTATGGTCGCCTTTTCCGCCTTCAGTATCTCAAAGGCGTATCTCAGCGCGAGGGATATGAGCTCCTTGCCGTACCCGCAGCCGCGCTTTGAGCTGTCTACTATCACAAATCCGAAGCGGACGCTCTTTTTCTCTTCATCGGTAAAGCGCATGATAAGATGCCCGACAGCGCCCGTTTCGTCAAAGGCTGTAAGCGGGAAAAAGCTGTCGGAATATGCCATGTCCTCATAATGTTTGTTGAGGTCGTCGGCGGTTATGGGATATTTTTCAAATCTGTCCGCGCACCATTTGCGGAATGCGCGTTCATCGCCTATCCAGCTCACGATCTTTTCCGCATCGCATTTTTTATATGGTCTGAGTCTGAGCATGATATCACTTCCTGTGTTTCAGGCTATACTGTATATATTTTCGCCTATACGTACATATCCTCGCTCCAGTATTTCATCGGGGGATATGCTTATTCCGCTTTCCGCAAAAAAGGCGGCGTTCGAGCGCTTGTGTCCGAGTGCGGCGCTGATATCGCGCGGAGATACATATATATCCGTTCCTTCGCCGATATGCGCCGATATGCACTGTCTGAACAGCTCGGAGCGCACTATCTCGGCAAATGCGGGATGATAATAGCCTGCGATATATTTTTCCTCGAGAGACTTTTCTGCGTGAAGACCCATGCGGATTATGCGTATGCCGCGACTTTGGAAATACTTCGTCATTTCCGCGCAGAGCCGCACGCATTCGTCAAAGCCGAAGAGCTTGTATTCACCGCTGCGGTAAAGCCCGGCGAGCTTCGTGCCTTCTATGACGGCTGTGGGATATATCCTCACCGTTGCGGGGGCGCATTCCGCG
>JAILFE010000009.1 GCA_024697725.1 Oscillospiraceae bacterium | reverse complement strand
TCACCCCCTTGCGGAGCTCTTTGTGGGAGGGGAGTTTCGCGCTCTGCGGAGCGCGACAGTGGTCAACAGTATCTTCGATACTGTTGACCAAGCGCTGCCCTTGACCCGCGAGGGCTCTGCCCCTCGACCCCGCAAGCCTTTTGAAAAAGGCTTGACCTAAAACTTTATAATGTTGTTATCGCAAAGCATTTGTTCTGCGCTATCATGCAAGTAACAAACGCGGTCACAACAGAACAGCCGCTATTCACTGACAACGCGATTCGCCTGCGGGGGCTCCCCGCCGCCGAAACAATTCCCAGAACGCCACGGCGGATGCCGCCGCTACATTGAGCGAATCCACACCGTGCATCATCGGTATCTTTACCGTATGATCGCAGTGAGCCACCGTTTCCCGCGAAAGCCCGTCGCCCTCCGTTCCGAGCAGCACTGCGGTCTTCTCCGCCGCCTTCAGCACCGGCGAATCGAGCCCGACAGAATCATCATCCAGCGCCATGGCCATAGTGACAAATCCCATATCCCGGAGCATCTGCACTCCGCTCTCGTACCACCGGGCAGGAGAGCTGCATATCCTCGCCCACGGAACCTGCAGCACAGTCCCCATACTCACCCTGAGCGATCTCCTGCAAAGCGGGTCACAGCAGGACGGCGTCAGCAGCACGGCATCCACTCCCAGAGCGGCGGCACTGCGGAATATCGCGCCGACATTCGTGGAATCGGCGATATCCTCCAGCACGGCTATCTTTTTCGCATCCGCACAGACATCCTGTGCAGTCCTTTCCGCAGGCCGTCTGAATGCGCACAGCACTCCCCGTGTAAGGGTATACCCCGCAAGCTCGGCGAGCTTTTCCCTTTCGGCAGTATACACCGGGATATCGCCGCAGCGCTCTATGATATCCGCTGCCTGCCCGTGAATATGCTTCTGCTCGGTCAGCATCGCAACGGGGGTATATCCCGCATCGAGCGCTGTGCCTATCACCTTCGGGCTCTCGGCTATGAATATCCCCTTTTCCGGTTCGAGACGGTTCCGAAGCTGCGCGTGTGTCAGCTCGGAAAATATCCTCACGCCCTCAGCCGACAGGTCATCGGTATATATTATCCGTGCCACTGTATTCCTCCCTATACGTAAAATCAGGCGCTCCGGAAGATACCTCTCCCCGGAGCAGCCTGATCGATCTTAAATATTTTACAGCGCAGCCTTGATAGCCGCGAGCAGTTCATCGTACTCCTCGAATGCGGGGAGCTCGGGATGATCGCGCTTTATCTGCTCTGTGCTCCTGAAAAGGAAGCCCGCCTTGCTCGCCTTTATCATTGCAAGGTCGTTGAAGCTGTCGCCGCTTGCGATAGTATCAAATCCTATCGACTGGAGCGCCTTGACCGTTGCGAGCTTGGAATCCTTAACTCTCATCCTGAAGCCTGTGATCTCGCCGTTTTCAGCCACTTCGAGAGTATTGCAGAAGATAGTCGGCATACCGAGCTTCTTCATCAAGGGTCCTGCGAACTGCTCGAAGGTATCGCTGAGGATTATCACCTGTGTTACCTCGCGCAGGCTGTCGAGAAAATCCTTTGCTCCGGGCATAACGTCTATGCCGGCGATAGTCTGCTGTATCTCCTTCAGTCCGAGACCGTGCTCCTTGAGTATACCGATCCTGAACTTCATGAGCTTGTCATAATCGGGCTCGTCCCTTGTTGTCCTTCTGAGCTCGGGGATGCCTGTCGCCTCGGAAAATGCTATCCATATCTCAGGCACGAGCACGCCTTCCATATCAAGACATACGATATTCATATGCACACACTCCTTTGTTATTTGTCAAAATTATATCACATTAATACGTTATAGTCAATAAACGGCGGCTCAAAATCACGCCCCGTGACGCATTTCTACTTTTTCTTTAAAAATACATATCAGACGCGCGGAAAATATAGTCATAATGCAGAAAGCGGGAACACCCTAAAGGCGCGGCAGCGATACAGAAGTAATTTCTTATGGCATCGTGTGAGCCGCCGCTGATTTTCAGATCATCACCGCAGGTCGATACCTTGATTATTATTTCTTATTTATTCTTTCTTCTTTATTCTTTCAGCAGGCGCTGAACAAAGCAACGCAAAGGCACTTCTGTCAGACCTGTTGACAGAAGTGCCGGATACTTCTTTATCGTGCCTGCGCTGAACGGATGTTCCCGCAGATATCATTTCTTCTTGTAGTCGTATTTTACGGCGCAGGTCGGGTTCTCGCTAACGAAGCGCTTTATCTGGCGGTGGTTCACCTTCGTGCCGCGCAGATCGAGCGATTTCAGCTGATCGAGATAGAACAGCGGGCCGATATCGGTGACAGCGGTATCGGAGATATCGAGCTTGCGTATCTTGCGCAGATATTCCATGACCGACATATCGGAAAGCGTACTATTGCCTGCAAGGTCGATCTCACGAAGCTCGGAGAGATTGACGAGCATTGAGATATCCTCTATGAAATTCGCCCTTGCGGACAGTGTAATAAGCTTTCTCATCGAGCCTACGAACTCTATATCCCCTATCTTGTTGCGGTCGATCTTCAGATATTCCACATTGACGAGCTTTTCGAGCTCGTGAGTGTCGCTGTCGGTTATCCCCCTGCCGCTCAGATCAAGATCGGTGACGGTTATCGGGAACCTTTCTCCCATGATCTCCGCCGTGTTCCTGTCGTGTCTTCTCACTATGACCTGTGAATAGCCGCCCGTCTGCACGGGTGCGGGTGCAGGTGCCGGTTCGGGAACAGGTTCGGGTTCGGAAACAGGAACAGGCTCGGGAACGGGTTCGGGAACAGGCTCGGGAACAGGCTCGGGAACAGGTTCGGAAACGAGAACATACTCTTCACTTACATTCTCCTCGGCATATACCGGGGGCTGTTGGTGATCCTCGGATGACTGTTCTTCATCCGTCTGTTCCTCTTCGGATTCGTCAAAATAGGTTATCGCTTCTTCCTCGCTGTAGATAGCGTTGTAGAGCGCCTTCACAGCCTTGAAGCGGTGCTGCTCGTACA
>JAILFE010000005.1 GCA_024697725.1 Oscillospiraceae bacterium | reverse complement strand
TCCCGCCGCAAAATGGCTGCGCCCGGCGCGTGTCCGCTGAACTGTCTGTCAATTGCTGTAAAACATACAGCTATCTGTCTGTTTATAGATTTTTTATGAAAATAAAGCAAAAATATTGAAAACCGAAAAAATACATGATATAATATCATCACAAACCTTCGCGTAAGATCTTCAGCATAAGAATGGGGGAGCATGATGAATAAAAATCAGATACTTGAGTTTATCAACAGTTTAAAGATATCGTATCTCGGAAAAAGACTGCTCGAGGAATACGCCGTTCTTGCAGAATACTCCGGCTTCAATGCTGATCATATTTCCATGGAGATCCTGCTGCTTGCCGGGATCAGACTGGAAGGCATTGATATCCGACGTGAGTCGAATGGCAGAAACCTCTCCGCCGCAGAAGAGAACAAGCTCCGCATCGAGGAGGCAGTTTTCAAAAAACTCGTGAACGCCGACAGCTGGCGGAAGATGGAATGCTTCAAAGAATGGGAGAACGCTCTGCTCTCCGATCCGGCATCTGTATTTACCGATGAGAGCAGACAGAACGGCATCAGGCTCATGAAATTTCTGCGCCAAACAAATGTCACCGGGATATCGCTTATCGAATGCACGCTCGGAAAATACGGCTTTTCGCCGGTGCGTATGCTCCAGCCGGGAGTCGCAGCATTTGAAAGGCGCCATCCCGCAAAGGTGCTCAGCGACGCCACACAGCAGCGCAGGCTCCTCGAAACGGAGCTCCCGAAATATGTCGTCGGTCAGCAGCAGGCGATAGACAGCTTTATAGACGGATTCTTTTCCGGCGATCTGAAGCAGCAGAAGGTCAACGGCAGACCCAAAGGGCTCAGAAGCTTTTTCCTGTTTGCGGGAGCGCCCGGAACGGGAAAATCTTTTTTCGCAGAGACGGTCGCTTCGATCCTGGGGCTTCCCGTCAAGAAATTCAACATGACCTCATATTCCGCAAAGGAAGACGGAAAATTCGGATTGTTCGGGTGTGAGCCGCTATGGAAAGGTTCGCGCACGGGAGAGCTTTCTGATTTCGTCTGGAAAAATCCGATAAGCATCGTCATATTCGATGAGATCGAAAAGGCAAGCCCGGATGTGCTCCGCAATATGCTTCAGATATTCTCGGACGGCGAATATACCGATTCCTTCAACGATATGCCCGTGTATATGCAGCACGTTATCCTCATAATGACCTCGAATGCAGGAAAGAACCTGTACCAGAACGCCGGCTACGATCCTTCAAAGAAATATACCCAGAGCGTTCTTCTAAATGCGCTGAAAAACGACAAGAACGAAAACGGCATGAGTTTTTTCCCGCCGGAGCTATGTTCGCGCTTTGCAAGCGGAACGATATCGTTTTTCAACGAGCTCAATTCAAACGATTATTTTACTATGGCGAGCAGCGCAATGGCAAAAAGCGCCGTCAAGCTCAGGAACAGCGGCATCGTCGATATCCATTACAATTACATGGTCTATTCTACACTTCTGTTTTCCGCAGGCGGACAGCTCGATGGAAGAAATGTCACGGCAAAGTCGGATGCTTTCTTTTCCTCCATTCTTTCCGATGCCGCATACGATATGGAAAAATGGAACCTCGCACACGACAAGGACGGCGACAAACGTGCAGATACACTGTGCAGGCTTGATGTAAGCATTGATCTGAGCAGCGCTTCGGATGATGTCAGGGCGCTCTATCCCGACCACTGGGACATACCGCTGCTCGTGAAGAGCCTTGATATGCTGATATCGCACCATCAGGCGGTCACATATTCGGTAAGGCATACTATAGATATCGCGGGTCTGAATGTACTGCTTTACGATCTGAAGCTCGAAAAGGCAGTAGACGCCGAGGATCAGGACAGCATTATGCCCGCCGAGGGAGTACCGGACATACACTGGGATGATGTTATAATCTCACAGGATGCAAAAAATGAGCTCCAGAGATATGTAGATTACCTTTCCGACCCGTATTCTCCGAAATACAAGGAAATGCTCACTCCTAAGGGAATACTTCTTTACGGGCCTCCCGGAACGGGAAAGACCACTATCGCAAAGATCGTCGCGGCAGAAGCGGGCGTGTCCTTCTTCCATATAAATGCCGGAGAACTGCTGAACAGCGGGAACGAGAATATAACGAGCCTGTTTGCAAAGTGCAGAAAATATGCACCATCCATATTCTTCATTGACGAGATAGATGCAATAGGCATTTCAAGAACTATGGGAAACAGCGTCAGGACAGAGCTGAACAGCCTTCTCGAAGAGCTTGACGGCTTCAATTCGAGAAATAAAAAACCGGTTTTCGTGATCGCGGCGACGAATCTCCCGGGACAGCTCGATGATGCGCTCCTGCGCAGATTTGACAGACAGATACTTATCGGAAAGCATAACCGCACACAGCGCAGAGAATTCATACGGAAATACATAAGCGGCAAGCAGAGCTTCGATCTGTCTGAGGACGACATTGATTTTCTGTGTATCCGCACCGCCGGTATATCGCCCGCGCAGATAGAAGGCGGCTTGCAGACGGCGCTGCGTGAAGCGCTCTGGACAGATCGCAGGGTGGATGTAAAGCTCGCCTCCGATGGACTTGATCGCTATCTTTACGGCGAAAGCAGACCTCCCAAGGGCTCATCCGAGCAGATAAGAGCTTTGCTCAGGAGATATGCCCTGCACGAAGCAGGACACATCGTAAGCTATTACGGGTTCGCACATCTTGTACCGGTATATGCGACCATAGTTGGCAGAGGCGGTTACGGCGGATATATGCAGCCCGATATCGACAGTGAGAACGAGATCACAAGAAAAGCAATACTTGCTCAGACTGTACGCACCGCTCTTGGCGGAAGAGCTGCCGAACTGGTCTTTTACGGCGATGAGGACGGTCTTTCCACCGGTGCCGCCGGAGATATCGAAACGGCAACAAAGCGCATCGTTTCAATGATATTCTCAGAGGGACTTTATCCCGGATTCGGACTTGCGGCAGGCAGCTGCGGCGATGATTACAATTATTCATTTATCCTCGGTCAGCCGCAGCTTCTTGAAAAAGTCAATTCCGTACTCGCAGAGGAGTTAGAGACGACGGTCTCATATATCCGTGAGCACCGTGATAAGGTGGAACTCATAGCAAATGAGCTTATTGATAAGGAAGAACTGATACAGGAAGAACTGAAGGAGCTTCTGAACAGATGATACAGGTGCTGTTTGGGAAAAGAGACGACCAGACCCTGATACTGGAAAAGCGCAATATTTATTAAAAAAAGGGGCTTGAAGCAGCCCCTTTTTTTAATGATCTGTCAAATTTGAAAAGCATAACTATTCGCTGACAAGTATCTTTTCCATATCGTCTTTGGTAAGACGGTTTTTATCGAGCAGCGCTTTTGCGAGCTTGTCAAAAAGAGCCTTTTCATTTTCGATAAATGAAACAGCTCGTTCAAGCTGAGCGGAAAGTATCCTGTTCTCAATATCTCTTACCATTTCCGCTGTCGCTCCCGAAAGCTGCTCTGCAAAGACCGCTGCGATACCAAATCCCTCGTCCATTCCGTAAGTCGTTATGATCCTGCGGGCGATCTCTGTCGCTTGTCTGATATCATTACTTGCTCCGGAAGCAAGACCGTTTCTTCTTCCGTAGCATACTATCTCCGCTGCTCTTGCTCCGAGAGCTATGCAGATATCATCCAGTAGTTCATCATATGTATGGATCTCCCTTTCATTGTCACTGATGACATAACCGCCGTAGCTGCCCCTTGCGACTATCGTGGCGTATTTGGGCATTATTCCGACCTTGTAGCTTATGAATGCGTGTCCTGCCTCATGACGAGCAGTCCGTTCCAGCAGATCGGGGCTCCACTGCTTTTCATTGCCTTCGGTTATTGATTCAAAAGCATCATTCAG
>JAILFE010000442.1 GCA_024697725.1 Oscillospiraceae bacterium | reverse complement strand
TAAGCTCGCTGAATATCTGATTCGTAGCTATCGTCACCGTTGCGGCGAGCGAGAAATCCGATGTATCCGCTGTGATCTCCACATAGTCGGGTATCTCTATATCCGTATCATCCGAAATGCCGAGACTCTTCTTGAGACCGGGGAAGCCTGCGCCGAATACAGTAGTCTTTCCGCCGTCGGATGCCGATTTGCCGTTCTTGACTTCAATATTCGTGAACTTTTCGTTGTCAAGCACGAGACCTGTCGCCATCATGAACGGAGTTACGACATTTTCTTCCTTTCCGTTGATAGTTACCTTGTTCGAGGTGTTGTTGAAGTAGTCAAAGCGGATCGTCACCCTGCCGCTCTTCCCTGCTATCTCATCGGCGGAAAGCTCCTTCCCGTCAAGATAATAGCTGACCTTTACGCCGACAGGCGCCTGCTCGGAGGAATTGCCCCTGTAATAGATATCATTGCCGTTTGCTGCCCAGTCGATAGAATCGCCGTCGGCGGTGAACGCTTCACTGCCCTTGACATTTTCGATATCCGAAAGTGCCGAAATATCCTTTATATCCGAAAGTGCGGACGGATTTTCAAGGCAGTCGCTTACTATAGTTCTTCTTACCGTGCCGTCTGCATCTGCAAGGAGATATACCGTTTCGTTCTTCCTTGCCGCACCGCTGCCCGTTTTGACGGGAGCCTTTGTCTCATTCTTTTCTGCGGGCGCTGCTGTTTCTGCTTCCGGCTCTGCGGAAACACGGGTCTGTGAATAATAATATGTTCCAGCCGATGAAAGACCGAGTGCTGCTATACCTATAATAGCCTTGATATATTTTTTCATGATTTATCACCTTTCATTGATTTGTAGATTCTTATCAGAGCTGTACTTTTATCATTTTCCGATATTGGCGTTCACGGGAACATTCTTCATATTTCCGCTGTCGCGTTCGCGCTTTCTGATGACCTTGCCCATACCGATCGTGAATGTGCAGATAAGACGGTCAAATATCATGAGCATCGAAGGAAGCACGAAGATAACGACAATCATGCTTATCAGAGCGCCGCGTGCCATGAGCGTGCAGAGCGAGCTTATCATATCCACATTGGAGTATAAGCCGACGCCGAAGGTCGCTGCGAAGAAGCCGAGTGCACTTACTACCACTGAATTTATCGACGAGCTCAGAGCCGTAAGTACTGCCGATCTCTTGTCGGCTCCGTCGAGACGCTCTCTCTTGTATCTTGTGGTCATAAGTATCGCATAATCGACCGTGGAGCCGAGCTGTATCGTACCGATGACTACCGATGCAACGAACGGTATCACTGTTCCTGTGTATGTGGGGATGCCCATATTTATGAATATCGCAAATTCTATTACCGAAACGAGTATCACAGGCAGTGAGAATGACTTGAATACGAAGAATATTATCACGAATATAGCTGCTATGGAAACTATGCTTACAGTCCTGAAATCGACTGCTGTAACATCTATAAGATCCTTTGTGCAGGGCGCTTCACCGATGACCATGCCGTTGGAGTCATATTTCTTTACAATAGCGGTGACTTCGTCGATCTGTCTGTTCATCTCATCGGTCGCTACTGTGAGGTCGGAGGTGACGAGTATCATCTGGTGATCCTTGCTCTTGAGGGCTTCCTTTGCCTCATCGGGTATCATCTCATCGGGTATCGCTGCACCGAATACCGAATCATAGCCTACTGCCAGCTTTACGCCGTCAACATTCTTTATCTCTGAGATCATACTTCCCGAATCCTTAGCGGACATATCCGAATCAACGAGTATTATCTCCGCCGTGGACATATTGTATTCGTCCGAGAGCTTCTGGTTTGCGACTATGCCCGGAAGATCACGCGGGAGCGTCTTGTCAAGATTGTAATACACCTCTGAATGTGTATAGCCGTATACTGCGGGCGGTATCATAGCGAGGAATACCACTGCGAATATCCAGCTGTGATTTGCGATGAATGAAGAGAGCTTTGTGAAGTCTGGCATGAGAGGACGGTGCGATGTCTTTTCTATAGCCTTGTCGAATATAAGTATCAGCGAAGGAAGTATAGTCACGCAGGCGATAACGCCGAGGATAACGCCCTTTGCCATTACTATGCCGAGGTCAAGACCGAGCGTGAAGCTCATGAAGCAGAGCGCTATGAAACCCGCTACAGTTGTTACAGAAGAACCGATGACCGATATGAACGTTTCGGAGATCGCTTCTGACATAGCCTCTTCCCTGCCGGCCCCGCTTTCAGTATGTGCCTTGTAGCTGTGCCAGAGGAATATCGAATAGTCAAGTGTAACACCGAGCTGAAGGACTGCGCTTATCGCCTGTGTCACAAAGGATATCTCACCGAGGAAATAGTTCGTGCCCATATTGTACATGACTGCTATCCCGATATCCGCGAGGAATATCACCGGGAGCATGAACGAATCGAGGAAAAGCGCCATAACGACTGCCGAGAGAAGAACTGCGATAACTACATATATCGGTGTTTCTCTCTGGGTAAGATCGCGTGTATCGAGTATTACCGCCGACATACCGCTCAGGAAGCACTGTTTTCCTGCTATGGAGCGTATCTCCTCGATAGCGCCCAGCGTTTTGTCCGCCGATGTGCCATCCGTGAAGAATATCGCCATGAGCGTTGAATTTTCCGAATTGAAGGCATCGTAATACTTCTGCGGGATAAGCTCCATAGGTATCGAGATATCAGCCGCCGTATCGTACCAGATGACTTCCTCGACGCCGTCAACGGCTTCGATCTTCTCTTTGAGAGCCACTGTATCCTTGATATCCATACCGTCTACCATAAAGAGTGAAAAGGCACCCTTGCCGAATTCATCCTTCACGATATCCTGACCGACCATCGTATCTATATCCTTGGGCAGATAGGACAGCAGGTCGTAGTTTACTCTTGTTGCCGCCATACCGAGCAACGACGGTATCATGAGCAGCAGACTGACGATCAGTATCGGGACACGCAGCTTTACGATCGTCTTTGAGATCTTATTCATAAACATCTTCCTTTCACTTTACAATAAATTATGACTGTTGGTCATTTCTTTGTTATGCTCACAGTATATAACAAAAATGACCAATAGTCAATACCTTTTCGGAAGATTTCTGACCAATGGTCATTATTTTGTATAAATGACCAATAGTCAGCTTATAAATTTATGACTATTGGTCATTTTTGATATATTGACTTTTGTCTCTTCTTGGGATATAATATAGTAAATAGCATTGAAATTGCTGCATTAGGTCTGCACAAATTCCGATATCGTTGACTATAATAAAAACAGCTGCTCTCCGGAGCTGTAATACATAATTTATTTATGAGGAGGAAAAATCTATGGGAAAGCTCGATGTCAAAAAACAGCTCAAAATGAACTCTCTCCTTGATACAGCGTTCGAGCTTTTTACCACAAACGGCGTCAGTCAGACATCTATATCGGAGATATCCGAGCACGCAGGTGTTGCTAAGGGCACATTCTATCTTTATTTCAAGGACAAGCTCGATATCCGCGACAAGCTCATCGCCTATAAATCGTCGAAACTCTTTGAGGAAGCGATACAAAAGCTCGAAGAAAAAAATGAAGACCTTCCTTTTACGGAGAGTCTTATCTTCATTACCGACTATGTTATCGACAAGCTGACCGAGAATCAGAGTCTGCTGATCCTGATATCAAAAAACCTCGGCTGGGGAGTTTTCAAGAGCACTCTTTCCAATGAGCTTTATCCCTCCGACATCAACCTTTATGAATATATCCACAGGAAAACACAGGACAGGATATCACAGCCGGAGGTCATGCTCTTTATGATAGTCGAGCTCGTAAGCTCGACCTGCTACAATTCGATAATACATTCCGAGCCTCTGCCGATCGAACAATACAAGCCCTATCTTTACGATACCATACGAAGTATTGTCAGGGATTTCGAGACAGGCGAATGATCTTAATACTATAATTCTATATAATGTCTGCTCAAAAAGCCGAAAAGTACGTAATAGTGCAACTTCGGAGTGCTTTTCGGCTTTTTGAGTGCAAGATTTTTGAGCTGATAAGCCCAAAAATCTTACACTATTGCTGACCGTAGGTCAGCAATAAGCAGACATTAATCAGGTAGTGCGCTGCAAATCTTTGATTTGCAGCCGAACCGCCCGTAGGGCGGTTATTGAGCACGCACTATATATATATTATAATATAATACAATTCTGAATTCAAGCTGAAAAACGAGGCGGTTTCGTTTTTTCACAAACCTTTCACTAACGTCCCACCTTTTTCACCCGCATTTTCAGCATCAATTCAGCTAACAAGAGTATAATCAGAATATAGTCAAAACCGCACCCGAAACGAATGATATAGTCCCGGTGCGGCATACCTGTCAGATAAAAGAGGTGAGAATATGGAGCTCAGACATGAGGTCAAGCATGAGATAAACCGCTCCGATATGATAACTATACGGCACAGACTAATGGCGGCCGCTTATCCCGACCCACACGCCATTG
>JAILFE010000437.1 GCA_024697725.1 Oscillospiraceae bacterium | reverse complement strand
ATGTCTGCTCAAAAAGCCGAAAAGTACGTAATAGTGCAACTTCGGAGTGCTTTTCGGCTTTTTGAGTGCAAGATTTTTGAGCTGATAAGCCCAAAAATCTTGCACTATTGCTGACCGTAGGTCAGCAATAAGCAGACATTAATCAGGTAGTGCACTGCAAATCTTTGATTTGCAGCAGCAGAAGCGGCTGTAAGCAGCCGCTTCTGCCAATAACCGCCCGTAGGGCGGTTATTGAGCACGCACTATAATAGTTTTGCGGCAAAATTATGTACAATACTTGACAAAAAAGAAAAAATATGGTATGATTTATAAAGAAGCGGTGTCTGCATCCGGCAGTGGTGCCGATGCGGATACCGGAAGAAAAGCTATAATTTATGAAGGGTGGAATATATCTATGAAGAAAAACCGCGCAGCCGCACTGGCTGCTGCCGCTGTGTTCATCTCCGGGATGACGGCGGTCCCTGTTTCTGCCGAAGAGAACTCCGAGGATACGGTCATTCTCTTCACCAACGATATCCACTGTGCCGCAGACAATAATATCGGCTTTGACGGACTTGCTCTGTACAAGCGCGAAATGGAGGCACAGCACGAGAATGTTTTCCTTGTTGACGCGGGCGACGCGATACAGGGTATGCCTCTCGGAACGCTTTCCAACGGCGAGTACATAACCCGCGTGATGAACGCAGTCGGATATGATGTTGCGATCCCCGGCAACCACGAGTTCGATTACGGTTTCGAGGAGCTCCACAAGCGCGAGAGCGAGCTTTCATGCGGCTATATCTGCTGCAATCTTTTCAGCACGGAAACAGGCGAGAATGTTTTCACAAAATATACCATACTCGATACCTCCGACGGAAAGAAGATAGGCTTTGTCGGCGTCACCACACCGGAGAGCTTCCATTCCTCAACGCCAGTCTTTTTCCAGAACGAGAACGGCGAATATATCTACGATTTTTCGGGTGAAAACCTTTATGACACCGTTCAGGAGAATATCGATGCCGTAAGGAATGACGGCGCAGATTATGTAATAGTTGTCGGTCATCTCGGTGAAAACGGATGCATTGACGGCTGGACCGCTCCCGATGTCGCAGCGAACACCACGGGTGTTGACGTATTCATCGACGGACACTCACACGAGGTAACGCCCTCGCTCGAAGTCGAGAACAAGGACGGAGAAAAGGTCATAATCGCACAGACCGGTACAAAATTCGCAAATATAGGCAAGCTCACGATCACTCCCGACGGAAAGTTCTCAACAGAGCTCATATCGGAAGTTCCCGCTCCCGATGAGTCCCTTGGCTTTGCAGAGGATTCATGGACAGAGGCAGACGACCGCGAAGGAAGATATGTTGATTCGGATATAAATCTTCTTCTCCATGAGATAGAAGCAGAGGCAGATGAAAAGCTCTCCGTCAAGATCGGCGAGACACCGTTCAAGCTCTGGGACAGCGACCCCGAAACAGGCGCGCGCAGAGTAAGAACAGGCGAGACAAACATCGGCGACCTTTGTGCAGACGCTTACAGGACATATCTCGGAACAGATATCGCTCTCATAAACGGCGGCGGCATCAGAGCCTCGATCGAAGAGGGAGATATCACCTACCGTGATGCGATCACCGTTCAGCCCTTCAATAACATGGTATGCGCAGCCGAGGTCAGCGGCCAGCAGATACTCGACCTGCTCGAAGTCGGCGCTCAGAGCTATCCCGAAGAGAACGGTTCTTTCGCAAATGTTTCGGGCATGACATATTCTATAGACCCGAGCATCGAAAGCTCCGTACAGGTCAATGAATACAACGAATTTGTCGGCGTTGCGGGCGAATACAGGGTAAAGGACGTTTACATAAACGGCGAGCCCCTCGATGTGGACAAGACCTATACCATCGCTTCTCACGACTATTTCCTCAAAAACGGCGGAGACGGATATATCATGAGCGGAAAGTGCAATATATATCTTGATTCCGTTATCAGTGACAGCGATCTTATCGCAGCTTATATCCGCGACGATCTCGGCGGTGTTATCCCCGAG
>JAILFE010000435.1 GCA_024697725.1 Oscillospiraceae bacterium | reverse complement strand
AAGCAGCATACCTATGATGTTCTTCTTGCCCTCGCTCATCGGTTCTCTTTTTCTTCTTGCCATAAAAAATCAGCCTCCTGTGATATTAATTCTATTTTATCACAGTTAGCTGACTTTTTACAGACTTTTTTTCAGAGGCTCGCCGAAGTAATAATGCCTGCATATTTCTGACAACACTCCAGAAATATGCAGGCATTAATCAGATTCAGCCGCGATCGTTACTGATAAGAAAAGTTATTGTTTTCTTTCACTAATAGTTTATCCATTTCAATAAGGAGCTTTGTTTTCATATCCTCAAGTTCCTCGCTGCCGGGTCTGTTATTATCCGCATACATTTCTTCCCTCGGATACCACCAGACAGGGCCTCTGCCATTGCTGCCATAATTCTCTATATCGCCTTTTCTTCTTGGGAACAGATGCCAGTGGATATGTGCGCCGCCTTCTCCGTTTCCGAGACATTCATAATTCATTTTTTCGGCTCCGAAGGCATTTTTCACTGCCTGGGCGACCAGTGTCATTTCATATAAGTGCTTTGTTCTTGTTTTCTCATCCAGATCAAACAGCTCTACAACATGGTCTTTATATAAGAATAGTGTATACCCTTTAAAATGCTGGAAATCTCCGATCACAACATATCCGGTTTCAAGTTCCTTTACAAGAAACGGATTGTCGCCGGCTTTTGCTTCTTTGATTCTTTCACATATTCCGCATATATAGTTACTCTCTGTTTTATTCTTACTGATGCCTGTTATCATAGCATCCCTCCATGATATTTAAATAATATTAACAATGTATCAGATAATTCAAGCGATTGCGCTAAGCAAAACCGTCTGTACCTGTAAAATAGGCACAGACGGTCATATTTGTAAATTGTATAATATGCCGGAACACTGAGTTCATATTTCGATATGAAGGATATCATTGAATCCTGTGATCTCGAAAACTTCGAGTATTCCCTTGCTCGCGCTCTTGACTGTCATTTTCCCGCCGCGTTCATCCATGATATTGTGAGCGGAAAGCAGAACACGCAGTCCTGCGGACGAAATATAATCGAGTTTTGAAAAATCAAGTACAAGATCGGTTATTTCGTCGGGAATACTTTTGATCTCTGACTCAAGTTCGGGTGCGGAATCCGTGTCAAGCCTGCCGTCAGGCATTATTCTGAGTTCTTTGCCGTTTTTAACTTTGTATAAATTCATAGCGTTACTCCTTGTCCAGATGTTTATTCAGCCGAAGAAAACAAAATGATATCTGTTTTTTGTAATCTCCGGAACTGCCCCTGCGCTGCTCATAATTTTTCATTGAGATCGGTTCATAACCGCCGTCTTTTCCCGGATATGAGATGAACCACGGCTTTTTCTCATCTTTTTCGTGTTCGTATCCGGGATCTGACCGGCAGAAATGTGAACTTTTTATTGCTTCTCATGACAGTTTTTCCTTTCGTTAATACAATTTTGAGATCATAGCTATTGAATATGCAGACCCTAATATATTCTAACAAAAACATATAGTTTTGTCAATAAAAGCATTATTAAAATCATATTCTTTGGTGAAATTAGACAATATATACCAAAAAAATTCTCTGTATCATTGTTCTGTTAATATTTTTACGGTTGTTTTTTATCGGACAGATATGATATAATATTATTTATGATATAATATAGTTTGTAAACGTATTGTATCATACCGGTCTGTCCGGTCATTCTGTAATAATGATATGCATTCAGCAAAAGCAGAAAGGAGCATTTTTTATGTATGACAGCGATATGATAAAACTTGACGACCTTGCCGGAGTAGTCGGGGGCGTTAATACCGATTCGGATGTCGATTATGCAGAAAAATTCAAGGAGCTTAAGGAAGCTGCGAATAAACTTAACTTGAATTATACAAAACACCAACTTGAAGCAATAGCAGACAGGTGGGAAGAGAACAATTTTAACCCTTCTGCAGAAGATTATCTGACAGGTATCAAAAAGGGGACATATTAAATGGACAGCATAAATATTTCTGATGATATGAAAAAGCTTCTTTATGAAGCTCAAGACGAGGATAAGATAGATATCGATCAGCTTGATACGGTCACGGGCGGAATGTACGGCGATGATGAAAGCCATGAACTTGAAATGGTCGGAACGAACGGAGCCGAGATAGTTTACAAAGGAATCGATACCTGTCCTGTCTGCAAAAAGAGAATGAATACATATTTTTATCAGCAGGGAGATTATTTTGCCTGCTATAAGTGTGCATTCGGCAAGAAGTATAAGCCTTCTGATAATTGATACGGCATTGGTGCCGGCAGAATTAAAGCTGACGGCACCTTTTTAGTTTTGCTTACTGCAGTCCGTCATAATAATATGACATTCAGACATATTACCGCTCACAAAGCCCATATATCAGAGCTATTGTGAGTTTTTTCAGATGTATCGCAATAGGCAGCAATACTGTACAGACTCCTGCTTGTGCCGGGATAACGGAGGAAAAGCAATGGATGAAGAAAATAAAAAAAGCGTATTCAGAGCGAAAAGCCTGGATTCCATTTCATCGCCCGAACAACTTACGGATTATATCCATGTAACAAATCCGGGGATATGGGTGCTTTTTGCGGTCATAATACTGATGCTTGCCGGATTTATCGCATGGGCATCCGTCGGTCACCTTGAAACCGTTGCTGACGCAAAGGCGGCAGTCATTGACGGTACAGCACACATAACCGTGTATGACCGTTGTGATGTTATTTCCGGAATGACTGTACGTATCGGGAACGAGGAATTTACGGTATCGTCCGTTGAACAAGATGAAATGGGGCATACTATTGCGTATTCTTCCGTCACGCTTGCCGACGGTATATATGATGCGGGAATAGTGACCGAGACCGTATCTCCTATAAGCTTTCTGCTTTCTGCATGATGAGAAGATATAATGACTGAAAAGAAATATAAGATAAAAACTCCGGTTACTGCGGGGATCGCAAAAGTTCCGGTGATAATGCAGCTTGAAGCGCTTGAGTGCGGTGCGGCTTCGCTTGCAATGGTAATGGCATATTACGATAAATGGGTGCCGCTTGAGCAGATCCGTGCGGACTGCGGAGTATCCCGTGACGGTTCCAATGCAAAGAATATTTATATTGCCGCACAGAATTACGGCTTCAAAGTAGAGGCTTTCCGCCGTTCGCCCGAAAAGATTATCAAGGAAGGCGTCTTTCCGTGCATTATACACTGGAATTTCAATCATTTTGTCGTTCTTGACGGTTTCAGAGGAAAATACGCATACATAAACGATCCCGCAAAAGGCTTTGTCAGAGTGACTATGTCGGAATTTGACAGAGCATTTACCGGGGTTACGCTTAATATAACACCCGGCGAAGGTTATGTTCCGTCGGGAAAAAGAAAGAGTATTGTTGAATCTGCGAGGAAACGTCTTTCCGGTGCGGGAGCAGAACTGACATTTGTTATTCTTGCAAGCATCATAAGTGCTTTGTTCGGACTGATAAATCCAGTTATGTCAAAGGTCTTTCTCGACAGGATAATCTCGGGGACGAATCCAGGCTGGCTGGACGGGTTTATCTATGTTCTCGGAGGGCTTGCCGTATTGCAGATCGCCGCCGCATGGGTACAGACCGTGTATTCATTGAAGATAAACGGCAAAATGGCTGTAATAGGCAGTTCTACATATATGTGGAAGGTGCTCCGTATGCCCATGGAATTCTTTTCGCAGAGAATGGCGGGAGATATTGAACAGCGTCAGGAGACAAATGCCGAGATCGCGGGAACACTTCTAAATACACTTGCTCCTCTTGTCATAAATACGTTCATGATGATATTTTATCTTTCGGTCATGATAAGATACAGTCTGCTGCTTACGGCTGCGGGTATCTCGGCGATCATACTGAATCTCATTATGTCGCAGATAATCTCAGAAAAACGTATGAACATAACCCGTATACAGATGCGTGATTCGGGAAAGCTTGCCGGGACAACTGTTGCGGGCATTGAAATGATCGAGACGATAAAGGCGGGCGGAGCTGAAAACGGGTTCTTCCGCAGGTGGGCAGGCTATCAGGCATCAGTGAATACACAGACTGTGAAATATGCCCGTGTACAGCAGTATCTCGGAGCAGTACCGCAGTTTATTGACAAAGTGTCAAATTATGCGGTGCTGATCCTAGGTGTATGGCTTTGTATGCAGGGAAAATTCACGCTCGGCGGCGTAATGGCATTTCAGGGATTCATGAATTCGTTTCTGTCGCCTGCGATGACACTGATTGAAGCGGGTCAGATGATACAGGAAATGCGCACTAATATGGAGCGCGTCGATGATGTCATGGAATATCCTTCCGATTCAAATGTGGTTTCGTGCATATCCGCAGACGGGCAGGAGCTTAATAAACTCAGCGGGAATGTTGAACTGAAAAATATAACCTTCGGATATTCAAGACTTGAGGAACCGTTGATAAAAGATTTTTCGATGACTCTGAAAACAGGGAGCAGAGTGGCATTTGTCGGTATGTCCGGCTGCGGAAAGTCTACGCTTTCAAAACTCATTTCTGGACTATACGACCCGTGGGAGGGTGAGATACTCTTCGACGGAAAGCACCGCAGTGAGATACCGCGCAGTGTTATGACGGGTTCTGTCGCAGTGGTCGATCAGGATATCATCCTGTTTGAGGATACTATTGCAAACAATATCAGGATGTGGGACGATTCGATAATGGATTTTGAGGTGATACTGGCAGCACGCGACGCACAGCTCCATGATGATATCATGCAGCGCGAGGGCGGCTATGAATACAGGATCGCATCAGGCGGACGCGATCTTTCGGGCGGTCAGCGCCAGAGAATGGAAATAGCTCGTGTGCTTGCGCAGGATCCCTCGATATTGATACTTGATGAAGCGACATCCGCTCTCGATGCAAAGACAGAATACGATGTTATCAAAGCAATAAAGGACAGAGGGATAACCTGTATAGTCATAGCTCACCGTCTTTCCACTATCCGCGACTGTGATGAGATAATCGTTCTCGATCACGGCAGGGTCGCTGAGCGCGGGACACATGATGAGCTTATGGCAAAAGGCGGAGTATATACCGAGCTTGTTGTCAGCGAATAAGGAGAGATCTTTTGCATGGGTTGGTTTGAAGAACAGGTAAAACAGCGAGAAGAACTTGACCGCCGTATGTTTGAGGATTCTTTCTTTCATGCTGCCGAAGCGGTGCTCGGGAAAAAGACCGTTTCGGAAATGAGCGATGAGCGCATAATTACAAAACAGGCGGCAGAGGATATCCTGAAATACTATCATCTAAAAGCTGCTGAGCTGCCGGATCGGGTCAGAGACCCCGAAGAACAGCTTGATCTCATGCTGCGTCCGCATGGTATGATGCATCGCAATATTGAGCTTGAGGAGGGCTGGTATAAAGATTCTTACGGTCCCGTACTGGCATATCTGAAAGAGGACGGAACAGCCGCTGCACTTCTTCCTAAAAAGATCGCGGGATATTATTATACAGACCGCAAAACAGGAAAAAAGATCACGCTGGATTCAAAAACAGCAGAGCTTTTCGAGCGCGATGCGTATTGTTTCTACAAACCGCTGCCACTCAAAAAACTCGGTATACCCGATCTGATACTTTATATGAGAAGCTGTATATCCGTATCGGACACCTCCATAGCTGCATTGGCGTCGTTTGCGGTGTCGCTTGTGGGGATAATGATACCGCGCTTCACAAAAGCGCTGACGGGTCCTGTTCTGTTGAGCGGCAGATGTTCGGTACTGCCCGCTGCGGCTGTCTGTATGATATGTATGGCGGCAGCATCCGATCTTATATTATCCGTAAGCAATCTGCTTACACAGCGACTCCGCATAAAAACATCGGTAAGCGTGGAAGCGGCAATGATGATGCGCATACTTTCGCTTCCTGCTTCTTTCTTCCGCAGATACAGTGCGGGAGAACTGACGAAGCGTTCACAATCGGTCAAGCAGCTCTGTACTCTGATAATGGGAATGATCTATTCCACCGGTCTTTCCTCACTGACTTCACTGCTTTATGTGACGCAGATATTCAGCTTCGCGCCGACTCTTGTGGTACCGTCCCTGCTGATACTGCTGCTGACCCTGACGATCAATGTCGTATCGTCATTAATACAGATACGCATCAGCAGAAAGCATCTGGAGCATGAAGCAAAGCAGGCTGGAATGGCATATTCCATGATAACTGGGATACAGAAGATAAAGCTTGCGGGAGCGGAAAAGCGCATATTCGCAAAATGGCTCGATCTGTATTCCGAGGGAGCGGAGCTTCTCTATGATCCGCCGATGTTTCTCAAGATACATACCGTTATCAATCTTGCGATCACGCTCGGTTCAAACATACTATTATATAGTCTTGCTGCAAAAAACGAGATAGACAGTTCAAGTTATCTGGCATTCAATGCGGCTTACGGCTGTCTTATGGGTGCTTTTACGATGCTCTCGGGGATAGCGCTCCAGGTGGCGTCGGTACAGCCGATACTTGAAATGGCGGAGCCTTTTCTGAAGGCTGAACCCGAAACTATAGGCAAAAATGAGATCGTCACGAAGATATCTGGTTCTGTTGAACTCAACAATGTATATTTCCGCTATACGGACAGTCAGCCTTATATTCTCAACGGCATTTCACTGAAAATAAGAGCGGGTGAATATGTCGCCATAGTCGGACGGACAGGCTGCGGAAAATCCACCCTGGTTCGTCTGCTGCTGGGATTTGAAAAGCCCGGACTCGGAGCGATATATTATGACGGCAAGGATATGAAAAATCTTGACCTTCGTTCACTTCGCCGGAAGATCGGTGCGGTGACACAGAACGGCGGTCTTTTTCAGGGAGATATTTTTTCCAATATTATTATCTCCGCACCCGATCTTACATTGAAAGATGCGTGGAACGCTGCGGAAACTGCCGGTATTGCAGATGATATCCGTGCGATGCCTATGGGGATGAATACTATGCTGTCGGAGGGGCAGGGAGGAATCTCGGGAGGACAGAAACAGCGTATTATGATCGCCCGTGCGATAGCTTGCAAACCAAAACTTCTGTTATTTGACGAAGCCACATCCGCTCTTGACAACAAGACACAGAAGCAGATATCCGAAGCACTTGACAAAATGGGCTGCACGAGAATAATCATTGCTCACAGACTTTCAACTATTAAAAATTGTGACCGTATACTGGTTCTCGACGGAGGTAATATAACAGAGGACGGCACCTATGATGAGCTTATCGCAAAGGGAGGCTTTTTTGCGGAACTGGTCGAGCGGCAGCAGATAAATAAGGCAGAAACGGCATAACGCCGGTAGTTCACTTCTGTCTGCCTGTTGATTATTCTTTAAAATCATAAAGAAGTTCTGACGGTTTGAAGATATGGCTGCGTGATCGCCGAGGTTGCGCAGCCCTTCACTTTTTGTCGTGCTTCAGGCTGTCAGCGGCAGCAGTAGCAACGGCAGCATTCAGTTCGTGTATGATCTCGAAGGAAAAGCTCGGTAATATGTGCGTACTCCTGTACTGCCATGATGAAAGCCTGTCATATCGGCTGACATCTTGGGAAAACGGAGCGCTGTGACAAGCAGCACAGGGGAGCATGAACACGCTCACAAGCAGTCGTATGAGCGGACAAATTGTTAATCTATGCACAAATTGTACGAATTATCATTATGGTAATAACCGCTCTTTAAGGCGAATTGTTATTATGTCCTATAGTTTTCACTTGTATTGCTTGACCATTTATTGCGGAGAGCAGATACAAGAAATCGTTTTCGATAATCATTTTTTGTGCACTTTACTAATATTTCTTGACAGAAAGTTAATGGTATGGTAAAATTCTTACAGACACCGGAAAGGTGCAAAAATAAAATCAGATTTGGTACGGTCCAAATTGCTGTCGGCAGCATATCTATGTATGCGCCGCGCGTTATTTTAACAGGAGGTAGTACTCATGAAAAAAAGGAAAATCTTAGCAACGATTTTGTCAACTGCATTGCTCGCAGCTACATTTGCGGGCTGCGGCAGCGCCCCTGCTCCCAGCACCGGTGACAGCGGCAATGCAGACACATCCGCAGCCACCGAGGGTGCAAGCACCGAGAAAGCCGACAGCGGCAATTCCTCAGGCGAGGTTCAGGAGATCACCTGGATGTTCTGGGATGACCTCAATGCTACAGAAGACCTTATCTCACTCGGATATAAGGATACTATCGAGAGATTCAACAAGGATTACGAGGGCAAGTATCATGTAACTCCCATTACAACTAACCTTGAGGAATACTACAACAAGCTCAATGCTCTTGTTGCAGCAAACGAGACTCCCGATGTATTCATCGTAAGCCCCGGTCCTCAGCTGACTGATTATGTTGAGCCCGGCGTTGCAGCTCCTCTTGATGAGTATCTCAACAAGGACGGATGGAAGGATACCTTCACGAGCGACGCTGTATTCTCTCAGCAGACATACGACGGCAAGATCTATGCTGTTCCGCTGAATACCGCAGCTGCCTGCTGCTTCTATAACACTGAGATGTTCGAGAGCGCTGGCGCTACAGTTCCCAAGACATGGGATGAAATGATGACAACCTGCGATAAGCTCCAGGCCGCTGGCTATACTCCCGTTACCATTTCCGCTGGTACCGCATGGTGTCTCTCGATGGTAGCCGGCTATCTCTGCGAGGCAGAGGGCGTTGAGCTTCCCAAGCTCGCTGACGGTTCCGCTTCATGGGAAGACGGCAAGCTCGAGAGCGCTTGCAACAAGCTCCTCGATCTTTCCAAGTATTTCCAGAGAACAGCAGCAGGTGATACAAACGACGTTGCAACAGCTAACTTCTACAACGGCGAAGCTGCTATCCTTATCCAGGGTTCATGGGCTATCGGTCAGATCAACGGTTCTAACCCCGACTTCGAGTCCAAGTGCGGCGTATTCCAGTTCCCCGGCGTTGAAAGAGTTATCGCTAAATCCGACTCGCTCTGCATGAGCTCTTCCTCCAAGTACCCCGAGGCTGCCGCAGCTCTCATCAAGTACTTCACAGACGATACAGCTCAGAAGTACACCGCTGAAAAGGGTGGTAAGATCCCCGTTACAAAGGTACAGTACGATGCATCCGTAGCTCCCAAGCAGCTCGCATATGTAATGGACGTATTCGGCGGCGCAAAGGGCACATTCGGCTTCTACAACGAGTCTATGCCCACAACCGAGACCGGTGCTCACTTCGATGACACTATGGTCGCAGTATTCCTCGGCGACATGACCCCCGCAGACGCTGCTAAGGACATGGAGGAATATTACAAGACAGTCAGAAAATAATCCCTGATCTTATTCAAAACCGAACTATAGGGGCGTACCCTTGCGCCCCTATATTGTTTTTGACCATTTCGATATCCTGAAAGGAGTTGGTACGAGTTGGACAAACTGCTTAGGAACAAGAAAGCGATCGCTGTTTTCATGCTTCCTGCTTTCCTTTTGTTCACACTGGTGCTTTTTATCCCGATCGTTCAGTCTGTGTACTACTCGTTCTGCGAATATAAAGTCACGAGTGCTCCGGTTTTCATCGGTCTCGAGAACTACAAGACCATGCTCTCCGATAAAACGCTTAAGATAGCTCTCAAGAATTCGTTGTTCTTTCTTATTTTCTCCTGCGTGTCGCAGCTCCTTGTAGGTCTTCTCTACGCAGCCCTGCTGACAAACATAAAGACAGGACGAAATGCGTTCAAGAACATAATCTATCTTCCCTGCGTGCTTTCTTCTGCAGCCCTCGGTCTGCTGTGGATGTTCATATTCAGCCCCAAGCTCGGCATCAATCAGCTCCTTGAAAAATGGGGCGTTGAGGAAGCGCCGCTGTGGCTGATGGATACCAAGGGTTTCATAATCCTTCCCATGTGGGTGATCGCCTTTGTTTCGCTGTGGCAGTATGTTGGTCAGTCAATGATGCTTTATATGGCTCAGATATCCGGTATAAGCAAGTCGCTTATGGAGGCAAGCTATATCGACGGCTGTACAAAGCCTATGACCTTCAGATATATAACGCTACCGCTGCTCAGACCGATGGTGGCTACCGCTATGTCGCTCAACGCGATTGGTTCGCTGAAATTCTTCGATCTTATATTCAACATGACAGAGGGCGGTCCCAACCACAAGACAGAGGTGCTTGCGACTCACCTCTATCAGCAGGGATTCAAGTATTTCAAATACGGTTACGCCAGCGCGATAGGCGTAGTGCTGCTTGTGCTCTGCCTGGCTGTAACGCTGTTCATCAACAAGGTCGTAAAGACCGAACAGTATGAGATGTAAGGAGGTAATGCAATATGGAACTGTCAAAAACAGCAGCCGCTAAAACGGATTTTACCTCCAAGAAAAAGGTAACGCCTATACAGGTAGTGATATACGTGTTTCTGGTGCTGATATCCATAACATATATTGCTCCGATCCTGTGGGTGTTCAATGTATCCTTCAAGACCAATAAGGAGATATTTACCGCGCCTTTCGCGCTTCCACAGAACATGACCTTTGATAACTACACGTTCGCGTGGACAGCAGGCCGTCTCGGCATAGCAACTCTCAACTCATTTATTGTGTGTATCATCACGCTGGCACTGAGCATGATAATCGGTTCTATGGCTGCATTCGGCATCGCACGTATGCGCTGGAAGGGCTCGAAGCTCGCGCTGACTTACTTCCTTACAGGTATGATGATACCCGTTCACTGCGTGCTCATCCCTCTTTTCACAAGATTTGCGGGTCTGCACCTTTCCAACTCGCTGATTGGGCTCATACTCCCGTATCTTACCTTTTCGCTCCCGATAACTATATTTATAATGACAGGCTTCTTCGAGAGTATGCCGAATGAGCTCATCGAATGCGCCTGCATTGAGGGTGCCAACATATTCCAGATATTCTACAAGATATGTCTGCCGCTGGGCAGGACGGGTCTTTTTGTTACCGGGCTTATGACCTTCATCGGCAACTGGAATGAGCTCCTGCTTGCTATGGTATTCATCTCCGATGATGCGAAGAAAACGCTGCCGGTATCGCTGTCGAAGTTCGTAGGCCCTTACAACACGAACTATTCGCAGATGTTCGCAGCTATCATAATCGCTATCATACCGACTATCGTCGTTTACAGCGCATTCTCCAATCAGATCGTTGACGGTCTGACCGCAGGCGCTGTAAAGGGCTGATAACAAAAAATCAAGACACTTCCGTCACAGCTCTGACGGGAGTGTCTTATTCTTTATCGCAAAAATGCCGCTTAAATCTAAGCGGCATTTTTTGCATTTTATACTATTTAACATTAATTGATATATCCGGAAAAATCATACACCGCTCGCGCCGTAGTTTGAGAGAACTCTTGCGGACGGGTCATCGACATTGCAGCCTTCCCATGACTTGTTGGGCATCCAGTAATCGACTATCATAGCGCTCTGACCGGGATAATATTTCTCAAAGATCTCGCGGTAAAGCAGAGATTCCTTTGTGAACGGAGCAGGGGAGGAGTATTTATCTTTCTTAGCTTCAAATTCGTCATCTGTATAATACTTTTCTGCGTATGCTTTCAGATCGTTCACGAGAGAATGTCCTACAGCATCGGAAAATGCTGCTTTTTCACGCATAAGGATGTCATAGGGGAGCCAGTCTCCTTCAAAAGCATGACGAAGCAGATATTTTCCCTTGTTGTATGTATTCAGCTTTTTCTGCGGATCGACCGACATCACATATTTTACAAAGTCGAGATCGCCGAACGGTACACGCGCTTCAAGAGAGTTTACCGAGATGCATCTGTCTGCGCGGAGAACATCGTACATATGAAGCTCGCGTATGCGTTTTTCGGATTCCTGCTGGAAAGCTTCTGCGGAGGGAGCAAAATCCGTATATTTATATCCGAACAGTTCATCGGATATCTCACCTGTAAGCAGGACGCGGATATCGGTCTGTTCGTGTATCGCCTTGCATACAAGATACATTCCTATGCTTGCGCGTATCGTTGTGATATCGTAAGTTCCGAGTAAATGAACTACATCTTCGAGAGCGTCTATGACATCTTTCTCTGTGATTATTACTTCGGTGTGTTCGCTGTGGATATAGTCAGCGACCTCGCGGGCATATTTCAGGTCGATCGCATCGGTGCTCATTCCTATGGCGAATGTGCGTATCGGTTTATCCGATCTCTTTGCCGCTATCGCACATACCAGCGATGAATCGAGACCGCCCGAAAGCAGGAATCCGACCTTTGCATCGGCGATAAGACGCTTTTCTACGCCTTCGACGAGCTTTTCACGTATATTTCTGCATACGGTCTCAAGATCATCATTGCAGACTTCTTTAACGGAAGCAATATCGCAGTAGCAGACAAATTCGCCGTCTTTATAATAATGTCCGGGCGGGAACGGTTTTACTTCCTTGCACAGACCGACGAGGTTTTTTGCTTCGCTTGCGAATATGATATCTCCGTCATCGGAATATCCGTAATAAAGAGGACGTATCCCTATTGGGTCTCGTGCAGCGATATATTTTCCCGCTTTTCCGTCATAGATCACGCAGGCAAACTCCGCGTCGAGCATTGAAAACATATCACAGCCGTATTCGCGGTACAGAGGAAGTATTATCTCGCAGTCGGAATCGCTTTTAAAGGAATAGCCCTTTTTGATAAGTTCTGCTCTTGTTTTTTCAAATCCGTAAAGCTCTCCGTTGCATATCACATAATTCCCGTCAAGCTCAAAAGGCTGCATTCCTTCGGGATGAAGTCCCATTATTGCAAGTCTGTGAAAGCCGAGCAGACCATTTCCCGTGTCAATTATTCTTGTATCGTCGGGACCGCGGGATTTTGTTGCATCAAATCCCTTCCTGAACGATTCTTCCTCGGCGCGGACCCCGCACCAGCCCATTATAGAACACATATTATTCACTCCCATAAAATATGCAAACGGTACGGGAAAAAATCCGCACCGTTTGCTTTTCCCTGTCTTCCGATCGTCAGATCAGCATTTAATAACAGAATCGTATATCAGACACCAAAAAGCAGTTTTTCGTATGTCGGGAACGGCCAGCTTTCCTTGGATATAACACTCTCAGCCTCATCGGAATATCTGCGCAGATCATCCATTGCGGGGATGAGAACATCCTTTACGAATCCGGACTGTGCGATTATATCATCAAAGGTTCCCAGCTTTGCCTCTGCTGCCGCAAGTGCTGATACTGCTTCGTCGATGCTGTCTTCAAGTTCCGAGAGCTTTTCTACGATCTTTGTCTCGTAGCCGCACTTTGCGGAGGGAACAGCCTGCTTCTTGGTAACGACCGCCTCTGCCTTTTCAGCTGCGAAAGACGATACTGCAGGAAGTATCTGTGTTCTTGCCATATCAAGCATAGTCAGGGCTTCGATATTTACAGTCTTTACATAGTTGTCGAGCATGATATCACGGCGGGAAATGATCTCCGATTCGGTGAAGATACCGTGTCTTATCAGCATATCAGCATTTTTCTTGTCGCACAGCTTCGGCATACAGTCTGCTGTGGTTCTCAGGTTGGAAAGACCTCTCTTTTCCGCTTCGGCGATCCAGCTTTCATCATAGCCGTTGCCGTTGAAGATTATCCTCTTGTGCTTCCTGATCGTATCCCTGATAAGCTCATGAACTGTTCTGTCAAGATCATCGGCTTTTTCGAGGATATCTGCGAACTCTCTGAGACTTTCCGCAACTGCTGCGTTGAGGTGGATATTCGCGCAGGAGATGCTGTTCGACGATCCGAGCATACGGAACTCGAATTTATTGCCGGTAAATGCGAACGGAGATGTCCTGTTGCGGTCGGTGGTATCCTTTCTCAGCTCAGGAAGAACGCTTGCTCCGAGCTTCATGATGAGATCCTTTGTACCCTCATAGGGAGCATCCTTTTCAAGCGATTCGAGAACGCCGTTCAGTTCGTCGCCGAGGAAGATAGAAACCACTGCGGGCGGTGCTTCGTTTGCACCGAGACGGTGATCGTTGCCTGCTGTTGCAACGGAAAGTCTGAGAAGATCCTGATATTCATCCACAGCCTTTATAACAGCCATAAGGAAGATCAGGAAACGAATATTTTCGTGAGGTTCCTTGCCGGGGCTGAGAAGATTTTCACCTTTGTCGGTAGATATTGACCAGTTATTATGTTTGCCGGAACCGTTCACGCCCTTGAAAGGCTTTTCATGGAGAAGGCATACAAGACCATGCTTGAGTGCGACTTTCTTCATGATCTCCATGGTGAGCTGGTTGTGGTCTGCTGCGACGTTTGTGGTAGTATAGATAGGTGCAAGCTCATGCTGTGAGGGAGCAACTTCATTGTGTTTCGTCTTTGCGAGGATGCCGAGTTTCCAGAGTTCGCGGTCGAGATCAGCCATATATTCAGCAACTCTCGGCTTGATCGAACCGAAATAGTGATCCTCCATTTCCTGACCCTTGGGAGGAAGTGCACCGAAGAGTGTTCTTCCTGTGAGGATAAGATCCTCTCTCTGATCGTAGAGTTCCTTAGGGATGAGGAAGTATTCCTGTTCGGGACCAACGGAGCTTCTTACACAGGATGCTTCGCAGCCGAGCAGCTTCAGGATACGCATTGCCTGCTTGTTGAGCGCTTCCATTGAACGGAGAAGGGGAACCTTCTTGTCGAGTGCTTCGCCGCCGTAGGAACAGAATGCAGTGGGGATATAGAGCGTTCCGTCCTTGATGAATGCATATGAAGTGGGATCCCATGCGGTATAGCCTCTTGCTTCAAATGTCGCACGCAGACCGCCGGAGGGGAAGGATGAAGCATCTGGCTCACCCTTCATGAGCTCTTTTCCGGAGAATTCCATGATAACTCTGCCATCGGGCGCGGGGCTGATAAAGCTGTCATGCTTTTCGGCGGTAACGCCTGTCATCGGCTGGAACCAGTGAGTATAATGAGTTGCGCCTTTTTCTATCGCCCAGTCCTTCATAGCGTCAGCAACTGCGTCCGCAACTGAACTGTCGAGCGGCTGCCCCTTGTCGATGGTTCTTTTCAGCGATTTGTAGATCTTTTCCGAAAGCATAGCTTTCATCACTCTGTCGTCAAACACCATACAGCCAAAATAATCCGTAACCTTTTCCATAACCATTTCCTCCGTATCATTTTATTTTTTATCAGAAATTTTCATTTCAAACTTGTCTTTGAGCTTCGCTTCGGGTACCGTTGTCGGATATTCCCCTGTGAAGCAGGCGCTGCATAATCCTGCGCTGCCTATCAGCGAAGGCAGTTCCGACACGGGCAGGTACCCGAGCGAATCCGCACCGATTATCTCCGCTGTTTTCTCAACGGTATGATGGCAGGCGATGAGATCGTCGCAGGAATCTATATCTGTTCCGTAAAAGCACGGGTGTAAAAACGGCGGTGCAGAAACACGGAAATGTATCTCCTTTGCTCCTGCTTCACGAAGCATTGCGACTATCCTTTTACTTGTCGTGCCGCGGACTATCGAATCATCGACCAGCACGATCCGCTTTCCGCTGACAGTTTCGCCGAGCGCCGAGAGCTTGATATTCACTTTGTCCGAACGTGAATTCTGTCCTGGGGATATGAACGTTCTGCCAATGTATTTGTTCTTTATCAGTCCGATACCGTAGGGGATCCCAGATGCCTGCGAGAATCCAAGCGCCGCATCCAGTCCCGAATCCGGAACGCCGATAACGACATCTGCCTGTGCGGGGCATTTCTCGGCGAGAATGCGCCCTGCGGCAAGTCTTGATGAATGGACTGAAACGCCGTCGATGTGTGAATCTGGTCTTGCAAAGTAGATGTATTCAAAAATGCAGGCGTGCTTCGGCTTCTGTCCGCAGTGTCCGCGCATCTCGGAGATGCCGTCCTTTGAAAAGACCAGTATCTCGCCGGGATCTATGTCCCGTATGAACTTTCCTCCGACAGCAGTCACAGCACAGCTTTCCGATGCAACTATATAGCTTCCGTCGGGAAGTTCACCGTAACACAGCGGTCTGAACCCGAACGGATCTCTTGCCGCTATCAGCTATGTCGGCGACATTATCACGAGGGAAAACGCGCCCTCTATGATATCCATCGCCGCCGATACTGCTTCCTCGATAGAGGGGAGCTTCAGGCGCATTTTTGTGATTATGTACGCGATAGTTTCTGTATCGGATGTTGTGTGGAATATCGCACCGGAAAGCTCCAGATCATCTCTAAGTGCAGATGCATTGGAAATATTTCCGTTGTGTGCTATTGCCATTCGTCCCTTGCGGTGATTCACGACGATAGGCTGACAGTTGCGGCGGTCATTTCCGCCCGTGGTGGAATATCGTACATGACCTACCGCGATATTTCCCTGAGGGAGCTCTGACAGGATCTGTTTCGTGAAAACATCTCCGACAAGACCGATATCCTTATGTGAAACTATCACGCCGTCATCGCAGACCGCGATTCCGCAGCCTTCCTGACCGCGGTGCTGCAAGGAATACAGACCGTAATAGACCTGATCTGCAATAGTCTCTTTTTTCTGTGAATATATCCCGAAAATGCCGCATTCTTCATGGATACTGCTCATACCGCCGCATCCTTTCCCGAAAGGAATGAATCGACATCCGCAGCACAGTCTCTGCCTTCGCGTATCGCCCATACCACCAGCGACTGTCCTCTGTGCATATCACCCGCAGTAAATACTTTTCCGAGGTTTGTTCTGTAGTGACCTGCTTCCGTCTTTACGGAGTTTCGCGGTGTGAGTTCCACTCCGAATTCCTTTGTGATGTACTCCTGTGCTCCTGTGAAGCCAGCAGCTATCAGAACCAGTTCCGCGGGGATGATCTTCTCGCTGCCCTCCACCTGAACAGGCTTTCCGCTGTCAAATGACAGCTTTACCGTTTCAACTCCGGTGAGTTTATTGTTTTCGTCTTTTATGAAGCGTTTGACGGTAGTCTGATAAACTCGCGGGTCATTTCCGAATACTGCGATGACTTCCTCCTGACCGTAATCGGTCTTGAGTATCTTCGGCCATTCCGGCCACTGATTTGCTGCTGTGCGCGTTTCGGGCGGCTTTGGCATCATTTCGAGCTGAACGACGCTGCGGCAGCCGTGCCGCACTGCGGTAGCGGCGCAGTCGTTTCCGGTGTCGCCGCCGCCGATTATCACTACATTCTTGTACTTCGCACTGATATATGCGGTGTAAGGCTTATCAGCGGACAGAACATTTTTTGTCGAAGCTTTGAGGAAATCCACCGCAAAATATATCCCGTCCGCATCGCGTCCATCAGCTTTTATATCGCGCGGCTGTGAAGCTCCGCAGGCGAGAACGGCAGCATCATACCGGGAAAGGATCTCCTCTGCGGAAATATCCTTTCCGATATCGCAGTTCAGGCGGAATGTTATTCCTTCTTCCTCCATGAGCTTTATCCTGCGTTCGATTATATTCTTTTCAAGCTTCATATTCGGTATGCCGTACATCAGAAGACCGCCCGGACGGTCTTCACGCTCGAACACCGTAACTGTGTGACCGTATCTGTTGAGCATCTGAGCACAGGCAAGTCCGGAAGGACCCGAGCCTATTACAGCGACCGTCTTTCCGGTGCGCTGTTTCGGGATACAGGGTTTTATATATCCTGTTTCAAAAGCCCTTTCGATTATTGCGAACTCATTTTCCTTCACGGTAACGGCCTTTCCGTCGAGCCCGTTAGTACATGATTTTTCACACAGTGCGGGGCATACCCTCGATGTGAATTCTGGGAATGAACTTGTAAGCAACAGCCTGTCTGCGGCTTCGTTCCACAAACCTTTGTATATCAGTTCGTTCCATTCTGGACAGAGATTTCCGAGAGGACATCCCGAAGCCATCCCGCCGAGCACAGCTCCCGACTGACAAAAGGGAACTCCGCAGTTCATGCACCGAGCCGCCTGTTCACGGCGTTTTTTCTCATCAAGAGGAATGTGAAATTCCCTGTATGCGTTTATTCTTTCGAGCGGCATTACAGCCGTATTTTCAATTCTGTCATATTCCAGAAATCCGTTTGGCTTTCCCATCTGCATCACCCTCTTATCTGCTCAAATGCCGCTATCTGTGCCTGTTCTTCTGACATTCCGTCAGAAATGTATTTTTTCGTGAGCTCGGTCATCTTTTTATAATCGTGGGGAATTATCTTCTTGAATTTCGGAAGATATTCCTCGAAATTATCAAGGATCTCATTTCCACGCGCAGAACCTGTGAATCTGACATGATCTTCTATAAGTCCGCGCAGTGTGCGGATATCATCATCTTCGGTGACATGATAATATCCCACGAGCGAACGGTTCAGCTTGGTGTAAAGGTCGTTCTGCGGATCGAGAACATAAGCGGTGCCTCCGCTCATTCCTGCCGCAAAATTCTTTCCTACCGCACCGAGTATCACGACCGTTCCGCCTGTCATATATTCGCAGCCGTGATCGCCCGTTCCTTCAACTACTGCTGCCGCTCCGGAATTTCTCACGCAGAAGCGTTCTCCCGCAATGCCGTTTATAAAAGCTTTTCCGGAAGTCGCTCCGAACAGTGCGACATTTCCGATTATGATGTTTTCTTCGGCTTTCAGCGGACTGTTCTTCGGCGGGAATACTGCGAGCGTTCCGCCCGAAAGACCTTTTCCGAAATAATCGTTGGAATCTCCTTCGAGAGTTATCGTCAGTCCCTTCGGAATAAATGCACCGAATGACTGTCCGCCCGCTCCCTTCGCGGATACCGTATATGTATCGTCGGGAACAGGATTACCTTTCTTAGTGATGTAAGAACCTAACAGCGTTCCGAAGGTGCGGTCAAGATTTGTGACATTGACTTCAATGTGTGCCTTTTCACCGCTTTCTATAGCCTTTGCGAACTGCGGTATCAGCAGCATTTCATCCTTTGTCTTTTCAAGCCCGAAATTGAAATTTCTCTCCGGAAGATGATGTACCGCATGAACCGGAACATCAAGTATCTTTCCGAGATCGAGCCTGCCTGCGGGGGAATCCGCAGGAACGGCCTTTCTTTTGAGAAGATCGGTGCGTCCAACCAGTTCATCAACGGTTCGCACACCGAGCCGCGCCATGTATTCGCGCATATTTTCCGCGATGAAGCGCATGAAATTGATGATATATTCCGGCTTGCCGCGGAAACGCTTGCGAAGTTCGGGATCCTGAGTTGCTACGCCCACGGGGCAGGTATCAAGGTTGCACACTCTCATCATCACGCAGCCCATTGTAACGAGCGGAGCCGTTGCAAAACCAAATTCCTCCGCACCGAGACAAGCAGCGATTACAACATCTCTGCCGGTCATCAGCTTTCCGTCTGTTTCGATGACTATCTGTTCACGCAGATCGTTTCTGACAAGTGTCTGATGAGCTTCCGCAAGACCAAGTTCCCAGGGAAGACCTGCGTTGTGTATCGAGCTGTATGGTGCGGCTCCTGTTCCGCCGTCGTGTCCCGAGATAAGGACAAGTCCTGCGCCCGCTTTTGCAACGCCTGCGGCTATCGTTCCGACACCGGCTTCAGATACCAGCTTTACCGATATGCGGGCGTTCTTGTTGGCATTTTTCAGATCGTATATAAGCTGTGAAAGATCTTCTATAGAGTAGATATCGTGATGCGGCGGGGGAGATATAAGCGCAACACCGGGAGTGGAACGGCGCGTTTTCGCTATCCACGGATAAACCTTTCCGCCGGGAAGATGTCCGCCCTCGCCGGGCTTTGCGCCCTGAGCCATCTTGATCTGGAGCTCTTTTGCGGAATTGAGGTATTCCGAGGTCACGCCGAAGCGTCCCGAAGCTACCTGCTTTATCGCGGAGCATCTGTCATTTTCCGTGCCCGCCGATCTGATGCGGTCGTCTTCTTCGCCGCCTTCACCGCTGTTGGAACAGCCGCCTATGCGGTTCATGGCTATCGCCATGCATTCGTGCGCTTCCTTTGAGATAGAACCATAGGACATCGCTCCTGTTTTGAAGCGGTGCATTATGTTCTCTGCGCTCTCGACTTCTTCGATCGGAATGCCGGTCTCCGGGAAATCAAATTCCAGTGCGGAACGTATCGTTATATGCCTGTCATCACTATCGATGACTTCTGTGTACTTTTTGAAAAGATCGTAGTCATTGTTCCATGCAGACTGCTGAAGCAGATGTATCGCACGGGGATCGTAAAGATGATCTTCTCCGCCCTGTCTGTATCTGTGAGCACCGACATCTGTAAGTCCGTTGCTGAGAATGTTCGCATTCGGTGCGAATGCATTTGAGTGCAGCCTGCGGGAGCGTTCCTCTATATCCTTTAATGTGATGCCGCCGATCCTGCTGACCGTATCGGGGAAATATTCATCACACACTTCCCTTGAGATGCCTAGCGCCTCGAATATCTTCGAGCCCTGATAGGACTGTATCGTGGATATGCCCATTTTCGCGGCTATCTTTACGATACCGGAAACAAGTCCTTCGATATAATCCTTTACAGCAAGCGAGTAATCCTTATCTATCTGTCCGCGGCGTATCAGATCGCGTATCGTGTCGAGCGCAAGATATGGATTTACTGCGCCGGCGCCGAATCCGAGGAGCGCTGCGAAATGATGAACTTCACAAGGCTCAGCGGTCTCTACGATGATCGACATTGAAGTGTTCATTCTCGTGCGGACGAGATAGGAATTCAGAGCAGATACCGCAAGCAGTGAAGGTATCGCAAGGTGTTCGCTGTCAACGCCGCGGTCGGTGAGAACAAGTATCGCAGCTTTGTTTTCGTGAGCCTTTTCAGCTTGTTCATACAGGGAATTGATCGCCTGTTCCAGCGTCATATCCTTTGTATAGAGCATTGAGATATCCGCAGTCCTGAACCAGTCCGAAGCCGTGTGGCGTATCTTCATCATCTCTGTGTTTGAGAGTATAGGAGCATACAGCTTGAGTACGCGGCAATTGTTCTCGTCCTCTTTGAGGATATTGCCTTCGAATCCGAGGTAAACGCTCGAAGAAGTGACTATCTTCTCACGTATGCTGTCTATCGGCGGATTTGTGACCTGTGCGAACATCTGCTTGAAGTAATCGAACAGAGGCGGGTCTTTCTTTGACAGAACGGCAAGCGATTTGTCCGTTCCCATAGAGCCGACCGGTTCACCGCCGTTCATAGCCATAGGAACTATCACGGACGAAAGCTGTTCATAAGTGTAGCCGAAATATTTTTGCAGACGAAGAAGTTCATCTCCCTCGTGAGTGATCGTTCTTTTGTTGGGCACTTTGAAATCTTCCAGCTTGAAAAGATGCTTGTCCAGCCATTCACCGTAAGGCTGACGATGTGCAAATCCGCTCTTTATTTCTTCATCATCATATAATTTGCCGCTTATTGTATCCACAAGGAGCATTTTCCCGGGGTGCAGGCGCTCTTTTTTGATAATGTGTTCTTCCTCGATCTCCAATGCGCCGACCTCGGATGAAAGTATCAGTTCATCGGTATCCGTAAGATAATACCGCGAAGGACGAAGACCGTTCCGGTCGAGCACAGCTCCGATGATATCGCCGTCCGTGAAGATTATCGAAGCAGGACCGTCCCAGGATTCAAGCATACTTGCGTAGTACTTGTAGAAATTATGGAGCTCACGGTTCATTGTATCGGAATGCTGCCACGGTTCAGGTATGCACATCGTGACTGCCAGCGGAAGAGGTACTCCCGACATCATCATGAATTCGAGCGTATTGTCAAGACGTGCGGAATCCGAACCGGTGATATCTATAAACGGAAAGATATCGGAAAATCTTTCTTCAAGCACATCAGAATGGAGTATGCTCTCGCGGGAGAGCATCTTGTTCACGTTGCCCGTGATGGTGTTTATCTCACCGTTATGTACTATGAGACGGTTCGGATGCGAACGTTTCCATGAAGGCTCTGTGTTTGTGGAGAATCTTGAATGAACAAGCGCTATCGCACTTTCGTACTCACCGCAGGAAAGATCTTCATAGAAGCGGCGAAGTTCACATACAAGGAACATACCTTTATATACTATCGTTCTGCTTGAAAGTGAACATACATAAGCGCCTGTATCCTTTTTCTCAAAAAGCCTGCGTGCGATATATAACTGTCTGTCAAAATCAAGACCCTTTTCACAGCCGGCGGGCTTTTCGATGAATGCCTGCTTTATAACGGGGCAGCTATTAAGAGCTTTTTCTCCGAGAATTTCCGGATGGACCGGAACATCGCGCCAGAACAGAAGCTTCAGGTTTTCTTTTGCAAGAACATCTTCAAAAGCCTTCATTGATGATCCGGGATCATTCTGCGGCAGGAAAAACATTGCTATTCCGTATCCGCGCTCATCGGTGAGCTCAGGGTACAGCTTTGAAAAGAATTTGTGGGATATCTGCAAAAGTATTCCGACTCCGTCGCCGGTCTCGCCTTTGGCGTCCTTTCCTGCGCGGTGCTCGAGCGTTTCAACTATTTTAAGTGCGCTGTCAACGGTGCAGGAGCTCTTTATCCCCTTGATATTTACCACCGCGCCTATGCCGCAGTTGTCATGCTCGAAAGCAGGATCGTACAATCCTTGCACAGTCACTTCATTTTCACTTTTCATAATAGAGTACCACCTTTGAAAATGCAATATACATATTGATTAAAATTCATTTTTAACTGTAATTTATCATTTCGAGTTAATTATAACTCTATAAATGAATAATGTCAAGCATAATCTTGCATTTCACCATAAAAACGGACATCTGAACAAACAGAATTGAACACCGTTGGAACATTTTATCGAATATGCACATATATAAAGCCACATGCGGCAAAAAATGCAGGAGTGAACGTGAAAATATTCATATTTGAGTTAATTTTTATCAGATATTTGTAAAATCAAAATAATATTGCAAGTTTACAGGATAGGAAATTCATAAATTGCTACAAATATAATATAAATGTATTGACATCCGGAAATTTATGCTCTACAATGGGTACAACAGCAACGGAGATGAATGAGATACCTTCGGGTACCTGATGCAGTTCCGCACTGTATAATGAAAGGAAGTGTATATTATGAATGAAGAATTCATGGGCACGGTAAAGGAACTCGTGACCTCGGAAGCGTTCGGTATATGGTATCTTATCGGCGCAGCACTCGTGTTCTTCATGCAAGCAGGGTTCGCAATGGTGGAGACGGGATTTACCCGCGCAAAGAATGCGGGAAATATCATCATGAAGAACCTTATGGACTTTTGTATAGGTACGGTGATGTTCATCGGGATAGGCTACGGCCTTCTCTGCGGAACGGACATAAACGGTATCATAGGTAACCCCGACTACTCCCTGTTCTCGGGCTACTACGGATTCAACTTCTCATCATTCGTATTCAACCTCGTGTTCTGCGCTACGGCGGCAACGATAGTTTCCGGCGCCATGGCAGAAAGAACAAAGTTCATTTCATATTGTGTATATTCCGCAGTTATATCGGCAGTGATCTACCCGATAGAAGCTCACTGGATATGGGGCGGCGGCTGGCTGGTACAGCTCGGATTCCATGATTTCGCAGGCTCCTGCGCTATACATATGGTAGGCGGCATCGCGGCGCTCATCGGCGCTAAAATGTTAGGTCCCCGTATCGGTAAATTCGAGACTGACAAAAACGGCAAGGTAACAAAGGTAAAGGCTATCCCCGGTCATTCGCTTACAATAGGTGCTCTCGGATGCTTTATCCTCTGGTTCGGCTGGTACGGCTTCAACGGCGCTGCTGCAACAAGCGGTCCTCAGCTCGGTTCGATATTCCTCACTACTACAGTCGCTCCCGCTGTTGCAACTGTTGTATGTATGATATTCACATGGGTGAAGTACGGTAAGCCCGATGTTTCGATGTGTCTCAACGCATCGCTCGCAGGTCTTGTTGGCGTTACAGCAGGCTGTGACGTTGTTGACTGTGCAGGCGCGGCTATCATCGGCGGCGTAAGCGGACTTCTCGTTCCGTTCGGAATCTGGCTCCTCGATTATAAGCTCCATATAGACGATCCTGTAGGTGCGGTAGCTGTTCACATGATGAACGGTATATGGGGAACACTTGCAGTAGGTCTCCTTGCAACACCGACTGCTCCCGGCTATTCCATCGTTGATAATGCAGGCGTTCAGCTCGAAGGTCTTTTCTACGGCGGCGGCGCAAAGCTTCTCGGACTCCAGGCGCTCGCAGTTCTTTCGGTAGGCGCATGGACAGCGATCACGATCACGGTAACATACCTTATTATAAAGAAGATATTCGGTCTGCGCGTTACATCTCACGAAGAGGTCGTTGGTCTTGATATCGAAGAGCACGGTCTTGCAAGCTCATATTCCGGATTTGTTATGGCAGTTGATACCGAAAGCTATGTAGCAGCGGGTGAGCCTGTTCCCGAGGAAAAGGCAGTCAGCATAGTATACGAGCCCACTGTACACGAATCGTTCGGCGAATCGAAATTCTCACAGGTATCTATCATATGCAGACAGAGCCGCTTTGAGAAGCTCAAGAAATCTCTCGCTGATATAGGCGTCGAGGGTCTCACGACAACTCAGGTGCTCGGATGCGGCACACAGAAGGGTGCTGGCGAATATTACCGCGGTACTCCTGTTGAACCGACACTCGTTCCCAAGATCAAGGTCGATGTGGTAGTATGCAAGGTACCCGTAAAGGATGTTATAGAGACAGCAAGAAAGGCTCTCTATACCGGTCATATCGGTGACGGTAAGATATTCGTCTACAACGTGCGCGACGTAGTAAGAGTACGCACCGGTGAGATCGGATACGATGCATTGCAGGATGCAGAAGCTTAATGATTTGCAATCGGTATAATTATCTCATTCAAATCCACATAAGATAAGTATTGGATAAATACAATATATCAAAGGATTTACGGATAACAAAATTTGTGGTTATTAATGAAAATGCAGGATTAGTTAAATAATCCTGCATTTTTTGCTTGACATTTGCTTTTATATGCATTAAAATATATATTGAAGATATACGAAAGGAAGCGTCAGTAATGAGATTTACTAAAATGCAGGGCATAGGCAATGATTATATCTATGTTAACTGCTTTGAGGAAACGGTCGCAGACCCCGAACAGCTTTCGGTAAAAATCAGCGACAGACATTTCGGGATCGGCGCCGACGGACTGGTGATGATAATGCCGTCCGAAAAAGCAGACCTGCGCATGAGGATATTTAACGCAGACGGAAGCAAAGCAAAGATGTGCGGCAACGCCTCCCGGTGTATAGGAAAATACGCTTACGAAAAGGGTCTTGTGCATAAGGATGAGATCACTCTTGAAACGAACAGCGGCATCAAGATACTGAAGCTCGATATAAAAAATGAAGCTGTGACA
>JAILFE010000433.1 GCA_024697725.1 Oscillospiraceae bacterium | reverse complement strand
AAGCAGCATACCTATGATGTTCTTCTTGCCTTCGCTCATCGGTTCTCTTTTTCTTCTTGCCATAAAAAATCAGCCTCCTGTGATATTAATTCTATTTTATCACAGTTAGCTGACTTTTTACAGACTTTTTTTCAGAGGCTCTACTGACTTGGACCATACAGTACAATATTCTATATATTTACCTGTATCGTAGCTATATATTCCATATCATCCGGAACATTCACAGGGGGGTCTCTTTGCTTAGTTTCCCATCTACGATGGTCATAAAATGACATATAGCGATACCCATATCTACTTTCTGAACGTCCCAGAGATCATTCGTCCTGTTCAGTGTATGCTTTTCATAAAAATTGTATTTATCTCCGTATTTTATGATGCGCCAAGGCTGCTTATTTACAGCGGAAGGTGAAAGTCTTACCGCTTCAAGTGCTTTCAGAATAATATCATTCTTTTCATTCAGAGGTGATGTAAGATCATTTTCAAAAAACAATTCACTTACGGACTTTCTCTTGTTTGCCTGTACACCAGCCCGCATTACTGTCTCTTTTAATGACCTTTTCTTTGCAGGATACCCCAGAGGGCTTACACACGGCATGATCTCCGCGTTATGAACTCCCGCTTCACGCTCAAACAGTCTGCGGTCCATCGTTCCGCCGATCCATGTTGTCCCTATCCCAAGTGACCACGCATAAAGGATCATTTTCTCAAAAGCGTATCCGAATGCTTCTTCGCAGTGGGCAACCTTCGGTACCTTTCCTGCTATATAAAGCTTCGCTCCCTGTATAACCGGGCTTGATAAACCATGCTCCTCTGCATCCATCAGGACAAATTTTACCGGAATACCATATGGGTTCGTGATCGATCCGATGAATTCTTTCAGCTTTTCTCTGTCGGTATCTGAAATAGGCCTTCCATCAAATGTACGAACACTTTTCCTTGTCCTGATAAGCTCCATCATATCCATAGAAGATCATTCACCCTTCCCGCAGCAAAACCATTTCTTGTGCCATTCGGGAGCTTCGGGCATCTCCCCGCCTGTGATCAATGCAGAAAATACCCTTCTATGTACTATAAGGAAAACGCCTAACATAATGATAACGCAGTCAATTATCGAACGAATAGTGTTTGTGTTTTTCATAGTCTGTCTCCTTTTATTGTCTTATCAAGGCTTCTACAAGTTCTCTCTTTTCGTACAGCACACATCCGCCCTCATGGTCGTCCATTAGTATATCACCACTTTGAAGAGCAGTAAACAGAGGTGAATGTATCGCTTCACGAAGAGAAGTATTCTTTATATTCACATCTGAATAGGGGGAGAACGGACATGGCTCTGCGCCGCCGTGAGAATTTATGTGAAAGAATCCCCTGCCGGCTGCAACACATCCTCCTGAGTTTTTTTCATCCCCAGGAAATGATATATATACCATATCAGGATTTTCCTTGCGAAGCCTGTTTATCTCAGATCTCAGATATTCTCTTTGTTCATCGTACGGCGCAAGTTCACGGCTCTCGTCTGTAACGGGTACATACTCAACAAATATGACAGCCTTGCATCCTCTGCCAGATAAACTGTCAAGGAAATCAGCAGATGTGACCTCTTTGTAGTTTTCTGTCGTTACTGTAACAGACGCACCGAATATCGTCCCCCGTTTCCTGAATCCATCCATATTAGCGATCAGCTTATCATAAACTCCCGCACCCCCTCTCTCATCTGTTGTATTTCTTCCGCCTTCAATGCTCATAACAGGTACAAGATTACGGCATTTGTCAAACAGATCGTAATAGCGGTCATCCATAAAAGTTCCGTTTGTAAATATAGGAAAAAGTATATTCTGCCTTTTTCCGGCCGCTTCGATAACATCTCGTCTGAGCATCGGCTCTCCGCCTGCCAGAAGGATGAAGCTGACACCAAGCTCATCGGCTTCATCAAATACTCGTGACCATTCTGCAGCTGTAAGCTGCTTTATGGGCTCTGTGTCTGTTGTAGCGTGGTTTTGTCTGGAGTAACAACCTTCACAATGCAGATTACATCTGCTGGTTATACTTGCTATAAGGAATGGTGGTATGTGCTCGCCGTTATCCTCGGATCTCCTGCGCTTTTTTGAGGCATTACGGCTTGCAGAAGCAAATCTCAGCATATATGCGCTTTCTTTCGGATCTTTCAGTGTGGCTTTCAGTGCTTCTGTTACTACCCTCTCAACACCTTTTGTCATATAGCCTTGTATATCAAAATTTTCGTTCACTGCTTACCACCTGTCCCATAAGATCACAGTAATGCTTTTATGCACTCCTCGACCTCAGATATATCAGCTGTCGGTTCAAACCTTGCGGCTACATTTCCCGCACGGTCAATGATAAACTTCGTAAAATTCCATTTTATATCGGGCTTTTTATCCCATTCAGGATCTGCTTCCGAGAACATCTTTTCAAGCAGCGCCTTATATTCATGTTCACCGAAGCCCTCAAAGCCCTTCTGTGATTTCAGATAAGTGTATAGCGGGAGTTCGTTTTCACCGTTTACATCAGCTTTCTTCATCTGTGGGAATGTAGTGTTGTAATGCAGGGCACAAAATTCATGTATCTCATCATCAGTCCCCGGAGCCTGTCCACCGAACTGATTACAAGGGATATCAAGTATCTCAAGTCCCTTTTCATGATAGTCCTTGTACATCTGTTCAATAGGTGCATACTGAGGTGTGAACCCACAGCCGGTAGCGGTATTGACCACCATAATGACCTTTCCCTTGTAGTCTGAAAGTTTCAATACTTCGCCCTTGCCTGTTGTGATAGTGTAGTCGTAGATCATGTTTGTCCTCCTTGTTTATTCTGTGGTATCGGTATTTGTTCTTTCCTGATCAAGCATTTTGTAAAGTGTCTTATATAGCCCCATTGCTTCTTCGGGCGTAAGACTGAATTCCTTTGATATAGCCTCTGGAACACAGAGAGCCTTATCCTGTAGCATTTCTCCGGCTTTTGTCAGTGTTATGACAAGATTTCTCTCGTCGCTGCTGTCCTTCGCTTTATCTATATATCCTTTTGCCTGCAGTTTTTTCAGAAGAGGTGTCACTGTGTTCGATTTCAGGCACAGAGCTTCACATAAAAACTTTTCATTTACCTGCTTTTCCTCCCACAGTACCATCATAACGATATACTGTGTATATGTAAGGTCGAGTTTATCGAGCAGGGGCTTATATTTCCTTGTTATCATATTGGAAACAGCATACAGCGGAAAGCAAAGCTGGTTTTTAAGCCTCAGAGATGCGTATTTATCTTTCATGATCTCTCCTTATATATCGCGTGCGATTTATTGTATTCTATTATATCGTGTGCGATGTGATTTGTCAATAGCTTTGATTGTAACATTTTTATGAATGCTCATATCATAACAGATATCCCCGTCGGATTTCTCTCTGACGGGGATAACATGATAACGATAATACTTATTTCTTGATAAAACTCTCCCAATAAAGTACATGCCAAGATAATAACGCCAATAAAGGCAAGTGTAAACATAATACAATTATTGGTCATCACGGCACAACCGAATGCACCAAAAGATTTTCTTACTTTCTTTTAAAAGTCATTGTCGAACTATTTTCGACTCCTTCCACGGTATATGTCATTTTATCTCCTTTAACCGTAACAGTCGCAAAGGTAAGGTTTCCCTTTATAAAATTATAGCGATCATCGCCCAACTTTTCCAATGTGAAATCTATCTCGACAGGTTTATTGGCAAGCGGCATTTCCAGAACATAATGTACATTGTCTCCGTAAATGGAGTAGGTTTCTGCAATACCCTCTTCTTCCAGATCCTTTTTTGATAGAGTCTCTCCGTCGCTGGTAACTTCTTTGACCAGAACCCATTCACCCTCAATGCTTTGTTCACCACATCCGGTAAAAGCCAGCATAATGTATACCGAAACTATTATTGCATAAAGCAATCGTTTCAAACTCTTCATTATAATTCTCCCATTCCTATTCTGTCATGAACGATCAAATTCCAGTCTGAGGGCTGTCGTGATATTCATTATTTGTCTCATAGTGATCCTGTCATTGTCGGGATAAAGCTGTATTTATCTGTCAAACAGAATAAGACAGAACCCCAGATCATACACTATAAAAGTAGTTCCGAATCTTTCAGCCCGCTTACCTGTAAGCTTACCATCAAGAATATCCTGTGCTCCGTCATGCAGTTTTTTTATAACATCAGGTGATATGGGAATATCTCCATGAGAAGGCCATATCTCATCAAATCTTTCTTTACAAGTTTCCAGTTTTTCAAGACTTCTTATATATTCAACCATATTTCGGTGATCGCCAAACATAAAGATATGCCCATGCTCCTGCAATGTATCCCCGCTGATGAGAACACGGGCATCAATATCAAGAATGGCAATGCTTCCGGCAGTATGACCTGGAATGTGTATTATTTCCAGTCTGCGTTCTCCAAGGTCTATAATATCTCCATCATTTATATGGATAATATTCCCTTTCTTCCCTAAACTGCGATAAAGCGGTTCATCCGCAGGGTGCATATAAAATGAATCAAACTGTTCATTGCTGCCGATATGATCTATATCCGCATGAGTATTAAGAAGTGATATAGGGAGTTCTGTCAGCGTTGATGCTATATCCTTTGCATCATGAATATTCATTCCCGTATCAATAAGCAAAGCCTTTTCTGTTCCTGTAAGAAGAAACATTCTTACTCCATCGTCCTCTATACGCCATGAGTTTGTGTTTATCTTTATTATCTCTCTGTTCATTTTTCCACCCTTTTATAATGATCATCATTCATAACAGAATGTTTTCATTCCCATGTTTTCCATACTTCGGGAGCATATCCCACAGTAGCCTGTTTTCCGTTGCGAACAACAGGCTGTTTTATTATCGTTTGGTTTTCAAGTAGCTTCTCGAATTTCTGCTCAGGTACAAGATACTGTATCAGAGCTAGTACCTGTTTGTTTTTGCTTTCCGTATCTATCAGCGCATCAATGCCGCCTACTGCATGCATAACTGACTGAAGTTCACCCTTGCTCATTCCCTTTTCTTTGAGATCAACAGACTGAAACTTTATCCCGCGTTCCTTGAAAAAGCGTTCTGCTTTTCTTGTATCTGCACTTTTCTTTGTACCGAATATCTGAATATTCATATTCTATCCCTTCGTACAAGCAAATCTAATCATGTCTCTCGTCTTTATTTGAATACATCTCACAAAAGCGTCCCGAAAAAGCCGGTTCTTCACCGTATTTGTACAGATGAGAAATATCTCCGAAGGCATTCACTCTGAATGAAACTATGCCCTTCCGACGTTCTTCGGTAATAATTGTGGTTACCGATGTAGGAGCGGAGACAAAACCATGCCACAGTATCATCGGTGAAACATTCAGCAAATGTGACAGCATGACACATGTCACACCGAAATGGCAGAAAATCGCTATAGTATCATTATTCGGAGTTGCTGCACTGTAAAAATTCCCCTCACGTTTATAGCCATGGCGCTCTATAAGCCTGTCCAGTCCGTCATAAACATATTTTATTCCGTTCTCCATTCCGGCTGACTTCATGATCGGAGTTGTATACCACTTATCTTTGTCATAATATTCGGGAATACTCATCCATTCGGCTGGAAGCCAGTCCCATACGATGCTTTTCCCACCATTTTCATCATCGATAAGAGTATCGAATTCTCTTGCCCAGTCAAGTATCTCCGCCGTCCTTCCCGCTTTGTTCAATGTATACTCGGCTGTTTTCCGTGCTCTCCCCAGCGGTGACATATAATACGCCTTGATATCCATAGGGGCTATTCTTTCGGCAAGCAGTTTCGATTCCCTGTGTCCCTTTTCTGTCAGTGAATCTATGGAATAGTCTGGATCTCCGTGCCTTATCAGCAATATTTTCATTTCAATAACTTCTTTCTTTAATCTTCCAATTAATGTCCTTTATTATTTATGGGGCATCTTTTTCTTAAGCCTCAACATTTCGTTGCTACTACAACCATATACTCCTTAGCAGGCAGTCTTACTCTTACATAGCCCGAAACACCGCTAAAGACGGTTTCTCTTGTCATTTCCCATGTGTCGATAATTTCAATATCATATATCTTATTATCGGGCAGACAAATGTCCACATAGCTTTTGCACTGCTGATAAAAATACCATATATATGCCTTATCGCCACAGTGACCAGCCCATTCAAATTGTGTTTCAAGCCATCTGTCACGCTCCGTCTGATCAAGCTTCAGAAGCGTAAAAAGGAATGGGTTATTATTATCGGATAACATTTTCTTAAGTTCTTCATTTGTATATCCGGGATACTGTCCCAACCCATATCCAAGGGGCTCTATCGGCTCATTGAACTCGCTTATGATACTTTTTAGAAATGCTATTCGTTCGATACTGCTGCCTTTTAGTGTTCCGCCCTTTGACCAGAATACTGTTTCGTTATCGTTAAGATATGTTTCCCCATGGATACAATATGCTCCCTGTGTTATACATTTCCAGAAGCGTGCTGTCATCTCCTGCCCCGTGATATTCCCCCACATATGGGGCAGATCACCCTCGTAGCAGCATTCATCTATCAGTATAGGCTTATTGTATTTTCTTCCTTTTTCTGCTATACGTTCAAGCCGTGATGTTTGAAAAGAAGCATGGGTAGTGAGTTTTCTTGAATGATCCCACGGAACTATACAATGATGATTTGACAGTAGATGATGATATTTATCATGCGCAGCAATGAAGCCTTCTATATCATACCATTCATCAAGCGTTTTATTAAAACAGAGATCATATTCATTTGCCATCGACCACCATAAATTCGGATATGCCGAAAACCTCCGCAGGAGATAGTCAAGATATACAAGATCATCGGAATGGCTGAACTTTGAAAAGCCCCATCTGTCATATGGGTGAAACAGGATCAGATCTACCTGGAAGTCCATATCGAACAGCCTTTGCAGATATTTCTCGAACCTGTCCCAAAAGCGAAAGTCCGGACGATGAACATTTCACCCGATTTCAGTTCTTTCAAACGGATAATATTCGGGATCGTTCTTGTTATAGTCGTAATTCTTTGTAAAAACACAGAGGCGTATCTTATCAAAGGGTGAGCTTTTAAGGCTCGTTAGTGTTTCTTCGATAAGCTCGTCTGACTGATGAAACATTGCATATACAGTCGTACCGAACGGTGTGTACAGGCTTCCGTCCGCAAGCCTTAAATGTTTCTGCTCTGCCTGAACAACCCCATGATGCTGATCGTCATGAGGCTCTGCGAAAAAAATGCCGTCTGCTTTTATCTTTCCTGTGACTTTGTAGGTGTATTCTCCGGCAAATTCAGGGAGAAAGCGTACCTTGTAGACACCATTTCCAGCATAGAAACCGTCTATCTCTTTGCTTTCACCGTTATGTGTGAATACAGCCTTTATATCCGTCTGTGCATATGAACCCAATGGCTCTTCTCCGCTGAACACAAGTTCTTCCATACAGTATTGCATCATTTCATTCACCACGTAACTGTTGTTTTGTATTTTATTCTGCGATACAACCAACAAATATTTTTCTCTTTGCTTTTTTCTTATTCACACCTGCACCACTGGTTCTAATAGAAAATCATATTCATAGAAGCCCTTTTCATATCTGGATCATTTATTTGTACAAAGGACATTTTCCAATATGCTATCATCTCATCAAATCTATTTCTTTTCCGTACAGATGCCGTTTTCATCGAAAACACAGTTCGGAGATATGCTTTCAAGATAAGCATCTGGGTGCGATCATTCAGCGTTAATTCATCATCGTAGATCATAGTACACCTCGTTTTATACCACGAAAGTAAATATATATAATATGATATTATAATTGTCGTAAACTCAAGATCAGCCCATCATATCGCCAGCGCTTACGTTACCGTCGTTATCCATAAAAGCCGAATAAACATGGTCGGTAAACATTTCATCAAGATCGACGATAAGCTCCGCACCGGAATCATCGATATTGATAACACAAATGCTGAGTCTTTTTATAAAATCTTCCTTGCTGATAGACGATCTTTCATCCTCCCAGATCTCGATGTTACCGTCTTCATCTGCTATATCGTCTGCGATCGCGGAAAAGATCTTACGCTCA
>JAILFE010000429.1 GCA_024697725.1 Oscillospiraceae bacterium | reverse complement strand
ACCCTTCCAATATAATCATCTCAAATGACGGAACACCTTATATCATCGACTGGGCTCATGCAACACAGGGCAACGCCTCTGCCGATGTAGCAAGGACATATCTGCTCTTCTGCCTTAACTATAATGAGGAGATCGCAAATAAATATCTGAAGCTGTTCTGCAAAAAGACAGATACAGCGATACAGTACGTTCAGAAATGGATGCCGATTGTTGCAGCTTCACAGTCGGTAAAGGGCAACAAGGACGAAAGAGATTTCCTCCTATCATGGGTAAATGTCGTAGATTACGAGTGATATTTCTCTTGGCCCATTTGCTTTATATATGATATACGTCATACCGCGCAGAAAAAACTGCGCGGTATTTTTATACTCATATCAGCTGTAAAATTGTTCGTGCAGATAGTTGTGCATTTACACATATTGCATAGCTTTTGGGTGTTTATGGATAAAAATTATTATCCGTTCAAAGATTATAATTATGTCAATATAAACAATAAAATCATAAAGCAATTGTGAACATATAATAAAATTAGGCGGTTTTCAGATAAAATTACCCAAAACTATTGACAAGTCGGCTCTTTTTATGTATAATATAAACATCAAGAGGACGGAAGACACGATTTTATAGTCTCCGAAAAGTCCTTTTGTGTCTGATCTGACAGTTTCATAACTTTTTCTCTTTTTTCACAGCAATAAAGCGGTTTGTAGGGATACAAACCGCTTTATTGTTTTTATTTATCCGAAAAAGCGTCTGCCTTTGATGACAGACGCTTTGATATTACAGTGCGTGCGCTGAAGTTTTCGTTTAAAAATCAACTTTTTTTCTTATGAATAACTATTGCCTGATAGCCAGTAGGTTTGAAGAAATCCATTGCACTACTATACGTCCCTACACCACCAAAATAGCAGTCCATATAATATACATTGTCTCCATATGCCTTACTATATGCATATTTTGAAACAACATATGAAATAGATATTGGCGTCTTAAGTGTAGAACCATCTTTTAGTTTAAATTCATCATACACAACACCATTTGGCAAAGAAACACCAACTACAAAAACAGGATTACCATTTTTTATTTCTTTTTTCAAATCTTTTTCTGTGAATCCTGTTATTTCAACTACTTCAAGATTTTTGATTCCCTTCTTTTTAAGATATTTTTCTACACCCTTCTTTACAACAGGTGTATAGCAATATCCTTTTCTATCTGGAGTATAAACATATGCATCATATGGTGTATGTTTCCAAATTCCGTTTGGATCAGTACACTCGTACTTAGGAAAACAATTGTAAATTTCCTTTGGTGTACTCTTAACACCATAGAAATTTAACATAGCTGATATTGCCATTGCTTCATGTCCATACTTGAGACGTACATCTACATCCCAATCTATAGGTTTCATTTTGGTGTCGTAATTTACCTTTTTTACGGTTGTTTTTTCATTTGTCTGTGCATTGGATGCTGTAACAGATGCTGTATTCACTTCAGAAATGGGAGCTGCTGTTACCGCCGAAGCTGTTAGAGTACTTATCAAAGCGGCAATTACAGCATAAACTGTGAGCCGGGACTTTGTTGATTTTTTCATAAAAACCACTCCTTATTTAAGTATATATGGTCGAGAATACTTATAATATTATTATAGCATATTTTATTGAAAAAGTCAAGCGCTTGTCAAATATTCTTAACGCTAATGAAATTTCATAAAAAACCGGCAGCGAGCAGAATTTCTGCTCGCTGCCGAACTCAGATCAGCATATCCTCGGCAGCAGCTCTCCGCCGGGCTGAGGAAGAAGGGTTTTCGTTCCGACTGCGGTCTTCATGACCACCTTGCCCGCATTCTCTTCTGTTATCTCACCGATGACAGCGGCGTTTTCGGAATACTTGCAGCCTCTGAGCGCATCGAGCACAGCATCCGCCTTATCTTTGGGTACGACTACAACGAGCCTTCCTTCACAGGCGAGATAGAGCGGTTCAAGTCCGAGCATACCGCATACTCCCCTTACCTCGGGTTCTACAGGTATCTTTTCCTGATCGAGCAGTATCCCCGTACCGCTTTGTCCTGCGATCTCATAAAGCACAGTGCCGACGCCGCCTCTTGTCGCATCGCGGATAACATGGATATCGGATGTTACGCCGAGCATTTTCTCGACATTAGCCCACAGCGGCGCACAGTCGCTCGTGACCTTGGCGTCGATGCCGAATTCATCTCTTGCAAGAAGAATAGTGCATCCGTGACGGCCGATATCGCCTGTCACGATGACAGCATCGCCGGGCTTTGCATACGCTCCGGATGTACGGACATTTTCGGAGATCTTTCCGATGCCTGTTGTTGTGATGAATATCTTATCGACCTGTCCCCTTCCGGCGACCTTGGTATCTCCTGCCACTATCTTTACGCCTGCTTCGGCTGCTGTCTTTTCCATAGCAGCTGCGATCTCTTCGAGCTTATCCATAGGAAAGCCCTCTTCGATGACAAATGCACAGGAAAGATACTGCGGCTTTGCTCCCATGCAGGAAAGATCGTTCACAGTGCCGCATATCGAGAGCTTTCCGATATTTCCGCCCGGGAATTCAAACGGAGATACGATAAACCCGTCCGTTGTAAATGCGATCTTTCCTCCCCCGATATCAAGCACTGCCGCATCATCGGCAGTAAGCTCAGGGTTTGAAAAATGTGCCTTGAATATAGTATCTATAAGCTCGCTAGTTTGTTTTCCGCCTGCTCCGTGAGCAAGTGTGACTGTTTTTTCCATGATATAACAACTCCAGTTCTTTATTATGTTACTTCAGCTCTGCTCCGCCGTACTGATAATACGCCGAGCAGGCGCCCTCCGTAGATACCATACAGGCACCTACGGGATGCTGCGGTGTGCATACCTTTCCGAACACCTTGCAGTCGGAAGGCTTGCATTTGCCCTGCAATACATCCCCGCAGCGGCAGGCAGGGTTAGCTTTTCCGGATATCTTCGGGAGATCGAATTTTATACGTGCATCAAGTTCCGAATATTCATCCCGCAGCTTCATCCCGGACATCGGTATAACTCCGAGCCCTCTCCATTCGCTGTCGCACGGCTCCATTACCTCTGCCATGAGCTTCTGCGCGGGGATATTTCCTTCGGCTGTCACTACTCTCGGATAACAGTTCACAAAGAAGGGCTCTCCGGTCTTGGATTTTTCGATTATAACAGCGATAGCAGTTATCAACTCCGAAGCAGTGAAGCCCGCAACAACGCCAGATACACCGAGCTTTTTCATCTCCTCACAGACTGCCGTGCCTGTTATCGCATTGACATGACCCGGATAAAGATAAGCATCGACGCTGCTCATCAGAGCCTTGTATGCATTCGGCATGGTCTTGTTCGCTGCGAGTATCGAAAAATTGTCAAGTCCGAGCTTGCGGGCTTTTTTTACTGCGATGCAGGCAGATGGAGTCGTTGTCTCAAAGCCGACAGCAAGAAACACTATCTGTCTGTCAGGCTCGTTTTTTGCGATCTCCACTGCATCAAGCGGTGAATAGACAGGACGTATATCCCCGCCCCTGCTCCTTGCCCCTGCAAGGCTCATTTCTGTTCCGGGAACACGGATAAGATCGCCGAAAGTGCAGATAACAGCATTCTTTTCCAGTGCGAGCATGACCGCCTCGTCGATATATCCCACCGGAGTCACGCATACGGGACATCCGGGTCCCGAGATAAGGTCTATGCTTTCGGGGAGAAGTCCTCTTATCCCAAGACGGAACATCTCGTGGGTATGCGTTCCGCAGACCTCCATTATACGCAGCTTTTTCCCGTTATACCCGGTTATGGTGCTTTTTGCCTTTTCGATCGTCTCTGTCATATGCTTTCCAGCACCTCTTTCGATTCGTTTTCATCATCATCGGTGATCTTTGCGATAGCAACTCCCGCGTGTACCATTACATAATCACCAGGTTCAAGATCCTCGAGCAGATCGGCAGAAACGCTTCTCTTTGCGCCCTCCGCGTCGATAACGGCTGTACCGTCCTCAACACTTACTACTCTTGCAGACAGACCAACGCACATATCATATACCTCCATATAATTATTATTCAGATATTATTATATTGTTTTGCAATGCATACATCCCGTATACCGCCTGACCGAGCGCTATGCCCCCGTCATTCGGCGGTATAAGTCCGTGGATAAGAACTTTCATGCCCTTTGCTTCGAGCCGCTTTTTTGCCATATCAAGGAGCAGCTTGTTCTGGAACACTCCCCCGCTGAGTGCACATACATTTATGCCGCTGTTTTCGGATATTTCCGCGCATATCTCACAGATCATATCCGCAAGCACTGCGTGAAATGCATATGCAAGCGCTTTTCTGTCGCCGCCGTCATGATATTTTCCGGCAAGGCTGACAAGCAGCGAGTTCGTATCTGCGATCAGCATATCATTATCGGGATAAAAGAGCTTTCCGGGCTTGTCGTAATCACTGCCGTCATATTTCATCGCTTCAAACATGAGCGACATAGATGCTTCGCCCTCAAAGGTAGATGACCGTCTGATGCCGAGCACCGCCGAGACTGCATCGAACAGTCTTCCTGCACTCGTTGATCTTACGCTGTTGATATTCCCCTTAGCCATTGAGGACAGGAAGCGGTAGCTTTTTTCATCACAGATACCAAGTCTTGTGCAGTGTTCCTCTCCTCTGTCGGAATTGTCGCGGAGTATCGACGCAGCTATGCGCCAGCCCTCTTTTGATGAAATATCTCCGCCCGACTGTATGAACGGAGCTATGCTACCGCAGCGGCTGAAACCGCTGTTATCGCATACAAGGAACTCTCCGCCCCATATTGTTTTGTCCGTGCCGTAGCCCGTGCCGTCGAATGAAACTCCGATCACCTTATCACTGTAATTGTTCTCAGCCATGCAGGAGAGGATATGTGCATAATGATGCTGTATCCTCAGCACAGGAAGTCCGAGTTCTTCTGCCAAAGCAGTCGTATTGTACCCGGGATGCATATCACAGACCACAAGCGAGGGTGATGCTTCGAGAAGGGTCTCCATGCGTCTGACGGATTCACGCAGAGCATCGACTGTGCGGATATCCGCCATATCTCCGACATATGACGAAGGGTAAAACAAAGTATCCTTTCCGATACAGAAAGTGTTTTTGAGTTCACCCCCGACCGCAAGAACCTCTCCCTTCATCTCTCCCGACAGCATGACCGGCAGAGGCGCATAGCCTCTTGAACGTCTTATCATATACGGTCTGTCTTCATAGAAATCCATTACGCTGTCATCGGAACGTATGCGTATCTTGCGGTCGTGTGAAAGCATGATATCACAGAATGATGATATCTCGCTCTTTGCATCCTCGTCACTGCGGCATATCGGCGCTCCCCGTGCATTGCCGCTCGTCATGACAAGACAGTCGGTCATAGCTATATCATCATCATAGTCAAACAGCAGCATCTGAACAGGCGCATACGGCAGCATAACTCCGACATTCGGATCATCGGGCGAGACTGCCTCGCATATACTGCACGAATCTCTTTTTTCAAGCAGTATTATCGGCTTCTGATGCCCGTCGATGATCTTTTCCTGTGCGGGAGATAATATGCATTCGCGGCGCACTGCATCCATATCCTTCATCATGACCGCAAAAGGTTTCATCGGACGGCTTTTCAGCGTGCGCAGCCTGTTCACGGCAGCTTCGTTCTTTGCGTCACAGCAGAGATGAAATCCGCCGATGCCCTTGACCGCTGCGATCTTTCCTTCTGATATCGCTTTGCGTACAGCTGTTATCGCCGCTCTGCCGCGTATATCGCTCCCGATAAGATACACCTCGGGACCGCATTCGTTGCAGCAGACAGGCTGGGCATCAAAGCGCCTTGTTTCATGGTGGGTATATTCATATTCACATTCGGGACACATCGGGAATTCGCCCATACTCGTCCTCACACGGTCATACGGCATAGTATCGAGTATCGTCAGTCTCGGTCCGCAGGCAGTGCAGTTTATGAACGGATGCAGATATCTTCTGTTGCTTTTGTCGTAAAGCTCCTTTTTGCAGAGCTCACAGGTCGCAATATCGGGCGATACGAATATATTTCCTGCTTCCTTTTCACTTTCGATTATCCTGAAATCGGGATATTCGTCCTCATCGGCGGTAACAGATACAGTTTCAAGTATGACCGATCTCACCGGCGGCGAATTGTCGAGCTGATATCTGAATGCAGCGAGCTGTTCATCACTGCACTGGGCGTGGATCTCGACATATGAGCCTTTGTTTGCAACAGTTCCTTTTATCCCGAGACGAAGGCATTCACGCCCGACGAACGGACGGAAACCAACTCCCTGAACTATTCCGTATACTCTTATTACAGTCGTCTTCATATGTCATCACCGTCCCCCGTTATAATTATATGTCATCTTCTTATTCCCACAGGCTGCCCGATACGGCGAAATGCGGAAAGTCGATATATTCACCGTCAAAGCCTGCCGCAGAAAATGCCCTTTTAAGACTTCCGTCAGCGATAACAGTATCATATCCGCCGCTTGCGACAATATCAAAAAGCATATCCTCATCAGCAATGACTCTGTCGCATTCGCGGCTATATCCCGGCTCCTGCATAAAGAAAGTACAGCAATCGACCGTGTTGCTTCTATCCATTCTGTCTCGCAGAGCATTGGCTATGAGCTGTGAATGGATGATAAGCACCTTTTTATTTCTCACTGCCCCGGCTTTTTCTGAAATACTTTCGGGGATAAACGGAAATCCAACTTCATACGGAGTGCCGAATTTTTCTTTGAGATATTCGGCAGCCTTTATCCCCGACAAAGATATCACAAGATTTTTTTCTGCTTCGGATGCTCTTCCTATATCTTCAAGCCCGCTCGAGAGCCCATAGCAGACAGG
>JAILFE010000405.1 GCA_024697725.1 Oscillospiraceae bacterium | reverse complement strand
CAGCAGCGCGGACGGCACGAACAGCAGACGGTTGTCTGTCTTTGTTATACGGGAAAGGATATATGCGCCTATAGTGAGTATCACTCCCGGAACAGCGGGGAACAGTATCAGACCTGCACTGTTTTCGGGCAGGGGTATTAGCAGGGAAGGTGCGGCGAACAAGCAGGCTGCCGCAGTCACGGATAAAAATCGCAGCGACGATGCTCTCTTGGCTTCATCCGCCTTTTTGCGCAGGAATGAAACGGCAGTATATGCCGCCGCAAGCGCCGCGGAGAATGGCAGAAGATAAAAAATGCGGAAATTATCGTCAGAGACAACGGTTGACAGACCGTAGATGTAAAATACCGACGAGCACACTATCACGCCAGTGAGCAGCGGTATCCTGTAGCGGGGGGCTTTTTCCGTGCAGACCGTTACGATATATGCGGCGGTGCAAAGGAACAGGAAGCAGTATATAACGGTGATCTTCTCCGACCAGAACATATCCAGACGGGAGAGCACGATCGATGACGCCATTAATGCGGGTATTACAGTGAACCTCAGAAAACCGAGGGTCTTTTCCTTGTCGGCGAAGCTGTTCGCGGATACTATCATCATACCGGCAGCCGCAAGGAAATACACCGCGGATATCCACAGACGCAGCTCCGAATCTATGCCTCTTGTGTCGGGCAGGAGCAGTGCGCTCAGTATCACCGAGGATATAAGTATCACATCGTTATAGCGGGAGCGGAGCTTTTCAAAGAATATGAACGCAAAGTATATACCGACGGAGATCATTCCCGCAGTCATCGGAGAATAATCACTTCCGAGGACAAGACTGCCGAACTGATACGAGGCTATTATCGCAAACGGCACGGTGAGATACTTCATCACCTTGTTTCCGCGAAGCTGGAGGAAAAACGCCTCTGCCGTGACTATGAGAGTACATATAAGGTATACGAGCTTTTCGTCCGCAAGCAGGTAATCATCGTTTGCGACGGTATTGCCGAGATTGAACAATACAGCGGGAAGAGCAGCTGCCGCGGATACCACGGAAAGTATCTTTCTGCCGTTTTCTCCGAACAGTCCGGTTGCCGAGAGTACGGCACATATAACGGTTATAAGAGTGAAAAACTCAAATTTGTAGCTGTCGTAGTCCGCAAACAGTTTGAACGAGGATATGCAGAGCATCGCAGCGAAGGGTATGACAGATACATATTCACCCTTTCCTCTTGCCGAGGGGCTTGCGAAGGCGGCTGCACAGAGCGCACAGGCGGCAAATGCCGCAGGACCGCTGCCCGAGATGAACATAGTTACCGCCGAGGATATCGCCATATTTATGAAAGCGAACAGTTCATAATCGGGGACAAAGCTTTTCAGCGCATTTCCGACAGGACGGGCTGTGAAGATCAACAGCGCGGAATAAACGGATATTATCAGTGCAAAGCTCTGGTTCTCGGTGAAGAACTGTCTCAGGTTCATCATCACCGCTGCCGACAGCATGGTCAGTGCTATGGTCTTAGGCGCAGCCTTGTCATATTTCATCCCGGCTATATACAGCATAACTGCGGCGGATACGGCTATCAGCGAACAGAAGGTGTATTTTCCGTCACCCGAGAAGGAGAGCCAGTCTCCGAACAGGGAGAATATCCCGCAGCCGATGAGTGCTGTGGGGACGAATATACTGCCTAGCACGAAGAATACAACGCCTGTGGTCTTCAGTCCGAGCTTTTTTTCGGAGATATGGTTCAGTATAAAGAATACCGCCGAGAACGAGAAGAGTATCAGCACCCTTATCATATCCGGGACGGATACCCATACCGCCGAGGCAAAGATTATGCCTGCGAGCGTCACGAACATCGAGCCGATTATCATTATGGCATTTGCAGGATTGGAATAGCTGCTCTTCTGCGGTGCGGGCGGAGGAGGAGCGTATGTGCTTTTTACCGTATCCGCGCTGCCTTGCATCGGAGAGCTGATATTGCCGATATAGGACATATCGTAGCTCTTTACGGGGCGCTGGTAGGTCTGCGGAGAAGAGCTGATATGCACTGCACGGGGAATGCTCTGCTGCGTCTGCGCCGTTTGCTCTGTACGTTCTGTTTGTGCGGGAGAAGGTTCTGCGGTATTGTCTTCCTTTGGCGGAGCGTACTCATTTATAGGAGTGTATTCCTTTGCAGGAGCGTTATCCTTTGGAGGTGCATCATCGGGGATAATGCCTTTTCTGGCGTCCTCAAACTTCTTGAGCAGCTCGTAATACTGCATCCTGAGATTGTAGTTCTCATCCCTGAGAGTTTTGTTATCGTGTCTGAGAGATATGCAGACAGGTATCAGTATAATACCGGCACACGCCAGTGCTATGGCGATCAATAAGAGTACGGCAGCCATGATATCACCTCTGTGATGTTTGATGTTTGTTGAATATATACAAAAAATACGTATATGTAACGTGTAATATTAATAATATATAGAATGATCGACAGCCGTTTTTCTGACAAAAACCGTCCGAACGGCGATTTTATGGGAGGATCCCAATTATGAATAAATCATATACATCTGAATTATATCATTAATGTTCATCGGTGTCAAGCGTATTGATGCATCAGACCGTATACATTTCAATATTTACAAAAATTTATGTGATATTTATACAATATTTTTTCCGGATTTTCTGAAAATCTGTTGACATAGCTTATAACTTTTGCTATAATTAGTATGAATGCAGCGGCAGACGGATCCGGACGGGTATGTCTGCACGCCGAATCTGCCCCGAGGTATGCTGCCCGTTATCCGGGACGATCCGCTGACGCAAAAGCGGTGCCGCTTCGGTTATGAACAGTATCAGGGGCTGAGAGAAAGGAATGGACGATCGCATGGAAAACATTAATGATTACGGGGTATTCAGGGACAAATGCGCGAGCTTTTCCGAACGGTACATCGAAAAGTATCTCAGCGGTGACCAGCTCGTATGTCACCCCTTTGTCAAGGATCTTATATTTGCTGCCTGCGACGAAGAGGAAGCAAAGCGCAACGACAATACTATCTGCCGTCTCCGCGATATGATGCTCATGTCCGAGGACGGGGAGAGTGACTGGCGACCGTTCAAGATCGAAGATGCACGCAAGATCGCAGAGGAGAACGAGCATCTTTATATCTCGGATCTTCTTTTCAGCGAGCGTTATCTTGTCCATGACTGGATGATCGACGGCAAGCACGATCAGATCGTAGTCAGCGAACAATATATGCGTGAGCATAACAAGCCTTATGCGCCCGTGACTCCGCTCACGAACCAGAAGCTTAAGATAAAGAAATTCGTAAATCCCGATTTCTGGCGTCAGGGAACACCCGAAAACCCTGCGGTCATAAGCTTTGAAACTATACAGGATTCGCTCGATGAATGCATCGGCAGCCTTGTTGAGAAGTTCCCCAAGGCATCCGATCTCAGCGAACGCAGAATGGATCTCTTCGGTACCGCCGCAGAGATCGGCAGGGATGCTGTCTGCACGGCAAGCATTGAAAAGGCTCTTGACTCCGTAATGGAGCTCAAAGCACAGTTTGACAAATATCAGCCGCTCATAGCCGCTCTCGGACGTCATCTGAAGATCAGCGCCTATACCATTAAATTCATGGTGGCGGCTCTCAATAAAAACGGCGTTGAAATAAATCCTGCCGAATTCAGGGGCGATTATTTCAATCCCGCTGCCGAAAAACTCCCCGAAACGCATACCGATGAGGATGAGATCGAATGCGCAAAGGAATGCTTCCGCAAAGCGTTCTCTGAAAAGAACCCCGGCGGCGTAAAGCTCGTTGGAGTGAACGAATCGGAGTATAGCGAAAAGCTCAGAAAGATCGAGCTTTCCGACGGCAATGCCGATGAGCTGCACAGGGAATGGGCGGATATCCTTTCCGCAAAACCCGCAGACAGGCTCATATTCCGTATGCTCAACGCCAACGCTGGCGGCAGCTCGGAGGAAGTCGCGGAGATAGAGGAATTCTGGTTCGGCAGCAGGAAAAATGTTACGGACGATGAACTCGACGCTCACCTCTCCGAAAGCTATACCAAAGACTGCAGAGGCGAGGACGGAAAACTGAGCTGCGACCTTGTACGTGCAGGACTTGCTCTCGACGATCTCGAAAGTGCAGTAAAGAAATACCGCTTCTCCGAAAGCAAGACTCTCTCGGAGCTCAAGGGATATATATCCGAGCTCGACAAGGCGAACCGTTCCTATAACGGCACGGTGTTCGATACTGTCGATGATATGAAGAAGGCAATGGCGAATGAGCTCGAGCTCAACAAGCTCTGCGCCGATCTTACCGCTCTCGACAGGAACGAGCTTCTGAAGCTGCGCAAATATATCTGTGATATGACTGCCGATGACAAGACCAAGGGAAAATATCTTGTCAAGGCAAAGCTCGCGCTCAATGACAGCGATAAGAACCAGCTCGATCAGCTGTGCCTCGGTCTCCCGTTCATGAAGGCGGACGAGGCGGAAGCACTTAAAAAGAAGATAGCTGAAGGCGGCTTTGACGAAACGATATCGAAGCCCTATATCGAGAAGATAGACGGAAGGCTCATATCCGTGCAGGCGGAGGAGCTCACAGCCGAATTCTCTAAGCTTTCGTCCATGTCAGAGGCTGATATAGATGCTCTGCTCAAAAAGACGGATACCGATAAGTACAGCCCTGTTCTGAAAAAGCATTTCATCAGAAAGGCAGAGGCTGCAAAGGACAATATATCCAGAAGCAAATTCGAGACGCTCTGCAAGGGCATGGAGGGCTTTGACAAGACGAAGCTCACCGAACTGAAGAAGGAAGCCGAAAAGATCAGCGCACGTCCTGCCGTAGCCTCGGCATATCTGAAAAAGATAGACAGGCTCATCAACGATTTCGACCGCAGGGAGGTCGCCGAGATATTCTCCGGCATATCCAAGGCGGACGAGGCACAGCTTGCAAAGCTGCGCGGCATAATCAACGAAGGGAAATACGACTCCTCGCTCACCGATCCTTATATCTCCGCTATATCCGAGCGTGAGAAGGCTGTCGAGATCGAGAAGTTCACCGCGAAGTGCGATACCATACCCAAGATGAACAAGGATGAGCTCGCAGCGATCAAGGCTGATCTTGTGAGCGGGAAATACGCATCCGAGATCACTGATAAATACGCGGGCATGGTCGTTGCCCGTGAGATCGAGCTCGAAAAGAACGAGATCGCCGAGATCTGCAAGGATATCGCAGCAGCCGATGAGGCTGCTCTGAAGGAGATCAGCAAAAAACTTTCCGACGAAAAGTTCAAGAAGGAATATACCGCCGAATACTTTGAAAAGATCAAGGCACGCAGGATCGAGCTCGAAAAGAAGGAGATCGCCGAGCTGTGCAAGGATATAAAGACATCCGGCAAGGAGGAGCTCAAAAAGCTCAGGGAAAAGCTCTCGGACGAAAAGTATAACAAGGATTTCACCGGGGAATACTTCGAGAGCATAAAGCAGCGTGAGATCGAGCTCGAAAAGAAGGAGATCGCCGAGCTTTGCAAGGATATCGCAACGTCCGACAAGGATAAGCTCAAAAAGCTTGTCGCCGAGCTTGCGATGGATAAGTACAACAAGGAATATACCACAGAATACTTTGATAAGATCAAGGCGCGTGTGAAGGAACTCGACAACAAGGAAGCTGCGGATATGTGCGCGGATATCCCGAAGATGGACAGGGCGGCGCTCAAAACTCTCTCCGAAAAGCTCGCCGATCCGAGGTTCGACAAGGAATATACGGCACAGTTCTTCGATAAGATAAAGGCGCGCGGCGTCGAGATCGACAAGATCGAGTTGAAGGATATGTGCAAGAATATCCAGAACATGAAGAAGGAAGAGCTTGAAAAGCTCACCGCCGATATCAGCGCGAAGTATTCAAAGGAAGTCTCTGCGGAATTTATCGAGAAGATACGCGAGAAGGAGATCCAGCTCATGA
>JAILFE010000378.1 GCA_024697725.1 Oscillospiraceae bacterium | reverse complement strand
GGCGGAGCGCTCGATGACCGCTGCGGGATGGCTGCGATACTGATCGCACTTGAAAAAACGGATATCCCTGCTCTCGGATGCGGGCTGACAGTTGTGTTTGCCTCACAGGAAGAGGTAGGTATGCGGGGAGCGGAATGCTCGGCATATGATACAGATGCTGATATTGCGATCGCTGTTGATGTGAGCTTCGGGCTTGCAAAGGGAGAAAAGAAACAGAAATGCGGTCTTATGGGAAAGGGCGTTATGATAGGCTATTCTCCTACTCTTGACAGAGGGATATCCGAAAAGCTCACTGATATCGCCGAAAGCCTCAGCATACCTTACCAGGTCGAGGTCATGAGCTCACGCACAGGTACGAATGCCGACAAATACGGCGTATCGCGCGGCGGTGCGAGGACATCGACGCTCTCGATACCCCTGAGATATATGCATACGCCTTCGGAGACCATTGATCTGCACGATGTTGTTTCTGCCGCAGAGCTTATTTCTGTGTATCTGAAGGAGGATGATCTCTATGGAGCTTGAACAGCTTTTGCATGAGCTTTGTGATATAAACGGCGCGAGCGGCGATGAGGGCAGAGTAAGAGATTATATAATCGATAAAATAAAGGATCACTGTGAATATACGGTGAATCCTCTCGGCTGCATAATAGCGCATAAAAAGGGCAGGAAACGCGCAAAGAACAAGGTCATGCTGTCTGCGCATATGGACGAGGTCGGGCTTATCGCCACTTATATAGAACCGGACGGCTCGCTCTCGGTCGCATCCGTAGGCGGTGTGGACGCCGATGTCATTGCGGGCAGACAGATAACCGTGCGCGGCATCAGCGGAGTTATCGGCGTACCTGCGATACATAACCTCTCGGAGGATGAGCGCAAGAAAAAGCTGACGTTCGATATGCTCTATGCGGATATCGGCGCTGCCGACAGGAATGAAGCGGCAGAATATGTCGATCCCGGCGATTATATTTATTTCGTGAACAATTACAGCAGGAGCGAGGATGGATTCATTACCGCAAAGGCGATAGATGACCGTCTGGGCTGTGCTGTGATGATAAAGATGATAACCGAGGATCTGCCCGAATATGACTGTATATTTGCATTTGTGACCCAGGAAGAGGTCGGGCTGAGAGGCTCGCGCACTGCGGCTTATACGGCTGATCCCGATATAGCGATAGTACTTGAAGCAACTACCGCATCCGATACTCCTCTTGCAGAAGGGGGAAAGAAATGCTGTATCTGCGGTGAAGGCGCAGTTGTGTCATTTATGGACAGATCGACGATATACGACAGGGAACTCTATGATATTGCCTTCTCCGAAGCAAAGAAGAATAACATACCCTGTCAGACCAAGACAATGGTAGCCGGCGGAAATGACAGCGGAGCTATCCACCTTACAAGAGGCGGTATCCGTACTGCCGCGATATCGCTCCCTTGCAGATATCTGCATTCTCCGTCAAGCACTGCAAAGCTCAGTGATGCGGATGCCTGCCTGAAACTTGCCGTGATAATGGCTGACAGATGTGCATCTTTGTGACAAGACATGATAAGACGGATATATTCTCCGGATGAGCTTGTACTGTCCAAAGGCTGCTGCTCTGACAGGATAAGAGCATATGCGGAAGCTTATGGCATGGGATATGATTTCTGCCGTTTTTACAGGAGCACGGGCGGAACGCTGCTCATCAGCAATTCCGCCGCTTTTGCTGATGCCGATATATCCGATGCCGGGGAGATCGGTGAATTCATCGGATTTATCCGCCCATACAGCTTGGAATGTTCTCTCTGTCTTGCTGACAGGCTCGAAATAACGGGAATGCGAAAGCAGAAAAGATATCTGATGTCACTTGGCAGTGATGAGGCAAGGGGAGATAAAGCATCCTATGAGCATATACTGACCGAGCTTTCTTCCCGGGATGATATTGCCGCAAATTGCGGTTTCAAAGTGATGTCCGATGTCGTCTGTGAGAGCTTCGGGATAGAGCAGCGCGATCTGTGGTATGCCGATATCTCCCATATGACACGCCACAGAGTGAGCATATCCTTGCTTTATAAGAACTGCGCCGCTGCCGTGATACGCTTTTTCGGGAGCGGATATGCCCTTCTTACGGATATATCCGTAAGACCGGATATGCGCGGGAAAGGTATGTGCCGTGAACTCATCGGCATCATTTCAGAGGTGCTTCTGAATAACGGCATCGCTGTGAAGCTCTTTTCGGAGACCGGGAATGCAGGGATGTATTCTTCATTCGGATTTGTATGCGAAAACGAGGATAAATTATTCTTATCGGAATAAGAAATGTGTATATATGTGAAAAAGAGAAGACGGCGGAAGAGGTGCCGTCAGAATTGTATATGTTATGAAAGGACTTGATTTTTATGGCACAGATACTTGATCCCAAGCCCATTGTACCCGAGACGGAATTCCACATTGACGAAAGGATACTCAAGGTCGCAGAACAGGCTGAAAAGGCTTGCGCTGCAAAATTTGATGAAATAGAAAGCATCGCCGCCAAGAACGGCGAAAAGGTATTGAAGGCATTCATAGACAGCCGTGTCGGAGAAGCTTGTCTGAAAGGCAGCACCGGCTACGGCTACGGGGATATCGGAAGAGATACCCTCGATGAGGTGTATGCAAGAGCATTCGGAGCAGAGGATGC
>JAILFE010000375.1 GCA_024697725.1 Oscillospiraceae bacterium | reverse complement strand
CCGCTCCGAGCGTCCGGGCGTTTACGGGAACCTTGCCAAATCCCGAGTGTGCCTTCTCGTCGGGAACCTTCGCCCACAGCAGCCACACCGCCGCCGCTTTCAGTTCGTCAGGGACGTTCCCGACATTCACACCATGCAGCGCCGTTTCAGCCCTTGCCGCGTTCGTCGCAGCTATTATCGGTAAATCGTTTCCCTCGAATGGTGGTATTATTCCTTTTCGCTTTCCTCCATGAGCATTTCTTTGAATGCGCCCATGTTTCATACCTCCTTTAAATGATAATTGTTATTCTTTCTAAACCTGCGCCGTGTGGTGGTGGACGTGCCTTTCTCTCCATGCTCTCCAGCTCCTTTTTTGTGAGTTTTTCGCGCCCTGTTCACGTTGTTTTTCCAACTATTTTTCCAACTTTTTTGAAACGCTGATTTTTCAAGGGTTTGGGAGATGTTTGCTATTTTTGCCCAAATTGAATAATGTACATCGCTTCTCAGCAATGGGGAGCGATTTTTCTTTTTCAGATGAAAAATGTCAAGGAGGTCTTTGTTGTCTTGTGATTACAGCCGTGCGGAACGGCAATTATACCTTATCAAATCAGTCATGTCAACGTTTGCAAAAAAAGCTCTCCGCAGTTTATAACGGAGAGCATATTTTTTCAGCAGATAACGGTCAAAGAGAGATCGTCATGAGATCGTCCATTTTTGTCCCTCTGTCTGCGCCTGCACCATTCTTGCAAAAATTCCGCCCTGTTTTAACAGCTCATCGGGTTTTCCCGACTCCATTACAGTACCGTCGGACAGCACGACTATCTTGTCCGCTCCCGACACTGTACGCATCCTGTGAGCGATGATAATGACCGTCTTATTCTCGATCAGTTTGGAAATGGCTGTCTGTATGGCAGTCTCGTTTTCCACGTCAAGGCTTGCGGATGCTTCGTCAAGAAGTATGATGGGAGAATCCTTGAGAAAGGCTCTTGCAATGGAGATCCTCTGCCTTTCACCGCCCGAAAGCTCGCTGCCGTTTTCACCGATCACGGTATCATAGCCCTGCGGGAGACGTGATACAAATTCATCGCAGTTGGCAAGCTTAGCCGCACGCATGATCTCTTCATCGGTGGCATTCTTTTTGCCGATCCTGATATTATCCCTCACGCTCTGGTTAAACAGCGTTACGTCCTGAAAAACTATCGAATATGCAGAAAACAGCGTTTCGGGGTCGATCTGTGATACAATCATTCCGCAAAGCCGGACTCATGCATGATTATCAGGCAACAGACAACAAAAACAAAATCAGCAGCAGTATCAAGTTTTGAACCAAGTTCACTGACGGTACCTATTTTCCTTGCAACCGTACCGTCTATCATGTCACTGATCCCCGCAGCAATGTATAGTGCATAAAACTCCATTGAAAACGCGGGGAAGATCAGCAAAGCTATGCTGATACCGGTAATAATATTTGCCATTACACAGGAGCCCCTACTTCGATATCAATTCGATTGATTTATCAAACGAAACGCATTCGGCATATCTTTTGTTCCATATAAATTCATTATAATACTTATACTCCCATTTTACAAAAGTGTTCCTGCTATAAATCAGGATTCACGCATAATACATACAAATAGTTCCTTGTGACAGTTTAAAACCATTTTTTTCATAGAATTTGGAAGCAGGTGCATATTCGCTGGTATAAAGCACGACCCCGGCATATCCTTTTTCCTTACTGTAATCTAATAGCGTCTTCAGTAATTGCCTGCCAATACCTTGACCCTGTTTTTCAGGTAAAACCGCCATTTCGTTAATATATATTTCTTTTTTACTTCCTGATATCTTACATAATGCAAATATACATCCAATTACCGCGTCATCTTCTTCATACACATATCCTATAAATCTTTTCTGCTCGTAAAAATCCAATAAATATTCTTTTGCATTATCAGGGGCCCAATCGATCCCCCAATATTCTATAGGAAACGCCTTGGCATATATCACTCCACACTGCTGCAAATCTTCCTCTTTCATTTCTCTTATCATAAAAATCACCTCGTGCGCTTCACAAAATTACAATTTATCTTATTAACAACGATGATCTTATTGTCATCAAAGGCGAGCCAAGCCACAAAAGTCCCGTCTGTCATGTGCCGTGTATAATAATCTTTCAAAGCAGGATAAAGGTCAATATCTTCCGTTGCGCCTTCCTCGCGAAGGTGGGCTATTCTCTTTTTTATAAAAGTATCAATCTCAGACTGACTAAGCTTTTTATATGTGATATTCATCTGTATACACCTCATGTTATCATGTTATTCACACACTAAAGCCTTGCCCATATCAAACGCCTTCTGACATTCCTTCGGAAACACTGTATCATGCCGCTCCTGCTTTGCTGCCGGATCAAACATCGACCACTGCCAGTCGGTCTTGCTGTAATCACTAAGCTGGAGCGTATCTCCGCTGACCAAAACCTCTGTCTGACCGACAAACCGGCTGAGTGTCTGCTGATAGTTATTCAGCAGTCCCTGATATGAGGTATCGGGTGCATTACTTGTCATGATAAGCAGAACAGGTATCTCATTCTGATTCACGCAGGGCGTTTCCATATTATATGTCAGGCTCTGGAAAACAAGTCTTTCATAAAGCGCACGGAATGAAGCCGTCATCTCAGACAGGTAATTCGGTGAGCCGATGATAAGTCCGTCTGCTTCTCTTATCGCATCAAGAACAGGTGTCAGACCGTCCTTGCAGACACAGTGTCCCTTGAATTTCTCTTTTTTACAGCCAAAACATGAGATGCAGCCCGTATATCTTTCAAGCCTGAACAGGTCAAATCTTATGATCTCTGCTCCTGCGGACTCAGCTCCTTTTGCGGCTTCTGTAATAAGTGTATCTGTATTCCAGCCCTTTCTTGGGCCTGCATTTACGACTATTATCTTCTTGCTCATGGTATTTCCTCCGATCCTTATTCTTTATGCGTACTGCGAACGGGTGAGGTGCTTTATATCATCGTAATTATTCTTCATAGATACTACACATCTTCTTCATCAGCAACATCGATAGCAAAATCTAATACTTCACCAAAGTCGTTAAAGATTACACATTCTTCTTTTATACGTTCATATTTTTCATCTCTGTAAAGAACGTAGATATCATCACGGCGATCATAACATATAAGCATATCATTGTAATGACCCAGTATCAATAATTCTTTCGGAACCAGCTCATCTGCAAGATCATAATTCACATAATGTTTTATATCACCACTAACTCCGTATAAACATATATCAGCACCAAATATCCTTGCACCATTTGTTAGTAACAACAGTTCTTTATATGATTTCGGAATAACGATATTTTTATTTTTCTCATATTCAGATATATCGCTCTCACTGGCAGGCGGATAAAAATACGACTCCATCCATGAGCCGGATAAACTCTTGATTTTTTCTATTCTATTTTTCATGCTTTATGTCCCCCTATCTGCCGGTTACGCTCCTTCGCCGTAGCACCCTCTGTGAAGTTCGTACCTTTCAGAACGGTATTCTTTCCGAATTTGTGCTTTACGTTCAGCATAGCCTTTTGCAGTGCTTTTTCCTTTTCAAGAGCCTGTTTCTCTTCCTCATTGGACTGTTCGGCTGTATCCATATCGAAAAGGCTTATCTGTTCGATACTTTCATCGACCGGTATATCCTCTTCTCGGATGATATTGCAGGCAACAAGGTTTATCCTCCTTGCAAGCAGAGTTTTATCAAAGATGCGGTCAAAGAGCATCATTGTCGCATCGCACATTTTACGGGTGGACGATGTGTGCTTATCAAGATTC
>JAILFE010000374.1 GCA_024697725.1 Oscillospiraceae bacterium | reverse complement strand
TGTTTCAATAATTCTAAGCGGAGCTGTACTGACTGCTGTTCTGTATATCTTCGCAGAGCCTATCATGTACTTTCTCGGTGCAAGTGATGCGTCGATCGGTGCGGCAGTCACATATATGCGTATCTATACCCTCGGTGCGGTTGCTATCATGGGATACATTGGATTTTTGCAGTTCGTTATCTCACAGGGCGCGACAAAACAGGCAATGATCTATGTGGTGCTTGGTGCTTTGCTGAACGTGTTCTTAGATCCGATACTGATATTCGGATTTGATATGGGCGTGGCAGGTGCGGCTATTGCAACGGTTTTGTCACAGCTTCTTATAGCAGTCCTCAGCATCTGTTTTCTTATGGGCAAAAAGAGCGCTCTCACCCTCAGATTCAAAAGCATGAAGCTGAAAGCGAGGATTCTGGCGGCGATCGTTACGCTTGGTTTTTCGCCGTTCCTGATGCAGATCACGGAAGCGGCACTGAATGTTGCGGTCAACGCATCGGCGCAGAAATACGGCGGTGACATCAGCGCACTCGGCATCACCCTTGCAGTCAGCCTGTCAATGGTGATCTGGATGCCCAGCAGCGGTATCAATCAAGGCGCACAGGCGCTTTTGAGCTACAACTACGGCAGCAAAAACTATGACCGAGTTATGCAAACCTCTAAAACTTTGCTCAGGTTTCAGCTTATGTTTTTCGTGCCGATGACCGCACTTCTTGAACTGTTCCCCGAAGTGTTCCTTCGCATTTTTACCTCAGACCCTGCGGTCATCAAAGAGGCAAGCTGGATGGTCAGGCTTTATTCCGCAGGCTTCTTCATTATCCCGATACAGACGGTATTTCAGCAGATAACCCTTTCCACTGGGCAGGAGAAGGACTGCCTTTCCATGGTCATCATCAGAAAGCTGGTGCTGCACATTCCGCTGTTATTTATACTGCCGATGTTCATGACAAACAAGGTGCTTGCAGTTGTTCTCTCCGCACCTGTCTCGGACGTTCTTTCAGTCGTGGTGACAGTGGCTTGCTTTGTGCCTGTATTTTATCGTAAAATGAATAACTATGTAAGAGGATAAACAGATGAAAAAGGAAAAAGCAGCGAAACTGATAAGGATACTGACGATACCGCCGATAATGATAACACTTCTATTGCTCATACTGGGTTTCAATAAAAGAGAGCTGTTCGGTGATGTATCCGATATTGTAGTCATGGTAGTTCTGTTAGGCATATTCCCTGTTTTGGCTTATCCTTTGCAAAAAGTCATACCCAAACTGAATGATGAGGGCAGAAACGGTCAGAGAAAGCTGGCTTTTATTATGACCATGATCGGATACACAGCAGCATTTATATGGGCTATTGTAAGCAGGGCAAGCACGGGGATCATGCTTATCTGCTCAACCTATTTCCTGTCTGTAGCAATACTATCTGCCTGTAATTTACTGCATTTTAAAGCCAGCGGACATTCATGCAGTCTTACCGGACCTTTCGTGTTTTTACTTTACTTTTTAGGTAAGGCAGTAGTTATTCCTTTAACGATAGTTGCCTCCGCAGTAATATGGTCTTCCGTTACACTTAAAAGGCATACTGTGCCTCAGCTTATAGGCGGTATTGCTGCGTGTGTTATTGCTTTCGGAATATCAATAGGTGTCATAATGATGTAAAATACTCAGGAGCTAAGAAAAAGAATCAGCATTATGAGAATAGCTGAAATAGATAGCAGGAGTGTAGCAAATGAACAGGGCTCAAGAATTTTTTAAGAAGAATATGAAGCGAATAAGTACAGCCTTCCCAGGATCCTCATAGTCAGGATTGATAACCGTGATCAGACCCACAAGCACATCCGGATCATTCAGCTTATCGCTCTCACCCTTATAGTGTTCTCTTGCTTTCTTACGCTGCAGCAACGCCTGTATTACCAGCGTCATAAAGGTGCCGCCGCACAGTCGCGGATACTCTATATTCGTCACAGATTTCCTCCGATTTCCTCTCGTTTGCAATTCTACTCACGTAGTATACTGGTTCATTTTTTTTTCCAACCAATTCCCACTAATTCCGATTATATCACAAATGTCTGAATCTATCAATGAGAAGGTGCTTTTTCTGTACTCTCCCCTCAGGG
>JAILFE010000364.1 GCA_024697725.1 Oscillospiraceae bacterium | reverse complement strand
CAAGAAACAATCCACTGTTCGGAACGATCCTTTCGTTACTAAGAACAACTTTTATACTCCGCATTTTCTCACCTTCCGGGTGCTTGGTATTTTGATAGCATCTTTATTAATTATACCATATTTTATGCGGGGTTACAACCTTTTTGATGTTTTTAACTTTGCGGATTCAGGTATATTATATATCAAATCGGCTGAAAATGCAACAGATATTTGGAATCAGACCGACAGCTGCTATCAGAAGGCTGTCCTTGCGGATGATGCCACGAAAATGCTCGGTCTTGAAAACTGCTTCTGCCGTACTGCGCCGGCGAATTTGACCAGCATTATACAAAATATAAAGATTTTCATTCTCCGAATGGAATAGTTCAGTGCTGTTATATGAATAAAACATTTCATCAGATGAATTATCTGAAAAAACGGTCTTTTTCTTGCATCGACCTTGATTATATGTGTGGTTCTTTTATGCGTATCATCCTACCGTCAAAATTGTCTTGCATTAAAAGCCTTTTCAAAAGCAAAGAATTTGCAGATGTCTTTTTCGGAGAAAAAGATCATCTTGAAAAAAACGGGGATAAAAAAACAGTAGAGGTTTCTATGCCGAAATTTGACATTTCCAACAGTATCGATCTCATAGATGATCTGAAAAAACTTGGTGTAACGGATATTTTTGACTATAAAAAGGCCAATTTTTCACCGCTGACCAAAGAATTAAATGAACTGTATGTTTCTTCAATCGAACATGCTGTCCGCGATATTACCGACGAAAGCGGTTCTCGCGCCGCAGCATACTGTAATTTTAGTGCAGGAGGTCTCGGATGTGCGCCTCGCAAAACAATACACTTCACCATTGACCGCCCATTTATCTTCGGGATAATGGACCCTTCGGGATTTCCGTTGTTCACCGGCATCGTGAATGACCCGACAAAAAAATAGACACACAGCCGTCCTGATGAAATATCAGCAGTACAGTATGCTATGAAACATGACAGGAAAATAATTATTGTTGCTGAAACTGGAACAAACAATGCAGCACAGATATAGTAGGTCTACTTTATGCAGCATACCCCAACAGCAGAAATATAATCTGCAAGAACGGAAAATAAAATCATAAGAGCAGCCCCGGGTGGACAACGAGCCAACCGGGGCTGCTGCTGTAATCTAATAGTCTGTTTTCAGGAAATAAACAGTATAGTTTGTATAAATCGAACAAAACAGTCGAAAAACTTTGTACAAAATTACTTTGTAAATTTTATGTAAAAACAACGTAAAGTAGCGCAGTTTAATGTAAAGCTATGCAGATTAAGGTAATATAAGGTAAAATTCCGCGGCGGTTTAGTGGAGACAGGGGTATTTACAAAACTAAAAATATAATTTAAGATAAGAACATAAATTACAGACAAAGCCATATCGGCTTATCCAATATGGCACAACAGTACCTTGAAAATTTAATAGAGTACCTATTGCAGCAGAATTATATGATGTCGTTAATAACAGGAGGAAAGCGTATGTAGAGAATGCAACAAACCGTTTAAGTAAAAGAATGTAGAAATTGAAGAAAGTGATGAAAGAACATGAACAACAGATTTGAAATGCCAATGATGATGTCGGCGAAGGAATTACAGACAATGGGCTTTGGCAGAGGTATGGCATACCGCCTGCTTCGCGGGGATATTGTACCCGTGGTGACGATAGGAAAGCGCAGGTTTATCAGACAGACCACGCTGCTCGATTGGCTCGATGAAAAGGAACGGTCATCGGGAAAGAAAGCAGAAGTATCTGCCGTAGCAATTTGCACGGAAAGGGGTGAGCTGTATAATAAAGACGGAACGTGAGATGCTGCTCTTTTCCGAGACCGACCTTCTCCGTATGGGGCTGAACCGCCACGATGCAAAGTATCTTCTCAGGGACTATGGAACGGAGGCGTACCAGCTCGGCACAAGGCGCAATTTTATCACGAAGAAAACGCTCGAAGAGTGTCTCGGAATTTTTCATAGGCAGCTTATCCAGTACGGCGGGAAATGGAAAATTGTCCGCATCAAAGAATGAGGGATAACAGCAAAAAGCCGCAGCCCGATTTAACACATTCGTAACATATTTTTTGAAAGGGTGATTTTATTAAAATCAAAGAATTTTGTCAGCTCTACGGACTCTCCAGATCGGCGGTATATGAGCGTATCAAGAATAACGAGAACAGCGCACTGGAAGGACATATCATACGTCGCAAAGATGCTCCTATAGAGCTCGATGAAGCAGCGATTGAATTTCTCAAACCCAAAGCAGAGCGTAACAACAAGAACAACGCCGCAGCCATGAATGAAATGAGTGATAATATCAAAGATATCGTCGACTTCGTTCATAAGCACAAAGAGGATACCGATAAAAGCATCGCAGATATTTGCGCTCAATTAGAGGGCATACAGACCCGCACAGAGGGCATAAACGAAAACAGGCTGTTATTCATCGAGGAGTGGCTCAGAAACATCGAGAACTCCCTTTGCGTGCTTATATGCACCTTCTATGATATCCCCGAACTGTATCCGGATAGAAGTAGCATATCCGATGAAAATGACACACTTCAAAACAGGCTGTCTGGAACGATTGAGGCTTGATGCTATGCGGCTCCGCAGGCATTCCGGTCGGCGGAAAAAGTTCAAAAAAGGCGCGTTCTCAGCCAGCGTAGAAAAATGACGCATTTTTCGGAAACCTATCCGACCGGACAGGTTTCGTCAGGGGGACAAAATCCCCCTATGACCCCCATTGTAGCATATAAAATATTCAGGACTTGAATGATGAAAGGAATGATATAGATGAAACGTAATATAAGGAAAAGTGTGCAGTTCTTTGAGAGCGAATGGAAAGCTGTTCAGCAAAAGGCGCAGGAGTGCGGAATGAAGCCGACTGCGTATCTTCGGAACATTGCCATAAACGGTGCAGTCAATGTTTATGATGCTGCGGAATTCAGCAGAATCAGGCAGCATATTTCGTGTTTGGCGAGCAATATCAATCAGATCGCAAAGGTCGCTAACAGCACCGGGAGTGTCTATGAAAATGACATCAGCATTATGCAGGAGACATGTCGCGTTATCAGCGCTTGCATGGAGAATCTCAGCAAAGCTATCCGAACCCCAAAGGCGGTGATATAGACTTGGCGATTATCAAATGCAGCTCTGTACACAGCACCCCAATGGCTTGCCTAAAATACATTCTGAACCCGAAAAAGAATCGGAACGGCGAACTCGTAAAAGGGTGGAATTGCCCATACAACGCAGACGGAATTTACGATTTGTTCAAAGATATTTTCGAGTATTATTCTCACGAAAGATTCGATATTTCCGAGGTCGAAAGCGAGGGCGATGTGTCGCGTAAGAACCGCATAAGGATACATCATTATATCCAGTCTTTTGCGCCGGGCGAAGTTACTCCCGAACAGGCAAACGAGATAGGTCTTTCATGGGCGAGACAGGCATTCGGACTTCATTCCATATATGTTGTCAGCACGCACGTTGATACTGATTGCATTCACAACCACATCGCCTTGTGTCCATATGATGAGAACGGAAAAATATGGTACCAAAACAAGGCGAGCCTGAAAAAGTGTCGGGAGATTTCGGACCGTATCTGCCGCAGCAACGGATTGAGTGTTATTGATGATCCGAGGAAGCGCAGCACCCTCTCCCATGCAGAATATATCGCAAGAAAGAGAGGCACCTCTTGGAAAGCAAAGATGTGTTCCGTAATCGACAAGGCTGTGCAGGATAATTACGTTAATTCTCTCGATGATTTCTTGGAATATATGCAGCGCGAGGGGTACACGATAACGCAGAAGAAATATATCACGATAAAGGCTCCGAATGCCAAACACGGGATACGTTCATACCGCCTCGGTGACGCATATTCTCTTGAAGCAATAATGCTGCGAATCGAACAAAAAGACCGTGTATTTTCTCTTTCCGATATCGAGAAATATACCGGAATTGCATACGAATGTGCGGTCTGTCTGCGTCAACTCCAGAAAATAATATATCGGCAGGCAATGATCGAAAAAGCCGTCGTAAATGCGGATTATGCAGAGCTTATCCGTTCGGCGGAATTATTGAAATATATTACGGATAATAACATATCTTCCGAGGCTGATTTCACGAAGATAATTGATGAATATGATGAAAAGTATCAGCGTGAAAAAGATCGTCTTGAAAGAAAACAAAAGAGATTGCAATTATCCGAAAATGTTATGACAGACGGAAAGAGATATCTTGAAATATCGCACCAGAAAAGATTTACCCCACAAATGATGGACGAATTAAGGCAGCTTGACGGATATGACGATATGAAATTATTTTCGGAGGAAGATATCGAACGGATATACAATGATATACCGTCGCTCCGTAATGAAGTATCTGAATTATCCGACAAAACGGCACAGT
>JAILFE010000352.1 GCA_024697725.1 Oscillospiraceae bacterium | reverse complement strand
TAAGCTGTTCGACCGACATAGTATGAGTGCTGTCGGGAGATTCATTTGAATCGTGATAGAGATAGAGCATGGAAACGCTGTTCCTGTCCATATCTGCGGTCATGCCGTCAAAAAACTGTGCCATTTCCTCAGATGTATATTCTTTTTCTGAAATTATGGCAGTGATAATGTCAGAAAATGCGGTGAGCTTCTTTTTGTCATCCTCACTGAATTTATCCTGCATGTTCATATCATTCAGAATATCACTCTCAATGAAATGTAAGAATTTTTCCGCCGAAAGCTTCCAGTTTGCTGTGTCACCGTTTTTGTAGGTATACAGCATCAGCAGCTGCTGTGCGGTGCTTTCATCTGTTGATGTGAGCTCGGCGAGCCTTTTCTTCCCCAGTTTTTCATTTCTCTTTGCCGAATCCATGATGTTTTTAAGCATATCTATATTTGAGAGCATCTCCTCATCTGCCATGCCCGAAAGATTATCCTTGTTTGTGCTGAGAAAATCCACAAGGGAATATAAGGAAACTTTCCATTCGACGCTGTCCGATTCCCTGAGAGTATAGAGCATTTTCATAGTGCCGCTGTCCATTCCGAAAAGTTCAGAAGAATCTGAATATCCGAGCGGTTTTTCGGAAACCGAAAGCTCCATTATCTTTTTGAGAAGACCTATCTTCTGCACGGAATCTTTGTCGATCTGTGACGAGAACATAGGATCGGTCACAATATCCGAAAGAAGATGATCTGCGAAATCATACAGAGACATCGTTTTGTCATCATTACCGAAATAAAGCGTGAAGAACAGCTTTACTTGTTTTTCCTCCATACCGAACATCTGCGCAAAATCGTTTATATGCAGACCTGTACCTGCAATTGCAGTCTTGCAGAGCTGCTGCGTCATAGTAAGCTGTGCAGCCTGTTCATCATCGAAGCGCTTTGAATACAGTGGATTTGAAAGGATATTATCCACAATAAGATCAATGAAATCCATCAGCGGCATACCGGTCATTTTTTGTCCTGTGTGTGAGGCATAGCCCTGTATTATCTGATCCGCGAACTGTTCATCCATTTGCAGTATCCGTGCAAGTTCTGCAGACGAAAGTTCTTTGCCCGATGCGGCAGTATCGGTGATGGTTTTGAGATTGCCTATCTTAGCACTCATTTCTTTATCAAACGAACTGCTGTATGCAGGATCATTCATCATCGCTCCAAGGAACGAAGTAAATTCGGTAATTGTCATGGTTTTGCCGTCACGGTCAAGTCCGCAGCTGTCCAGTTTCAGCATCTGCCTTACACTATTGCTGTCCATGCCAAGTACTGAGGCAATACCGTCTGCACTTTGCTGTTTAGTTATCATCTCCTTATCGGCAAATGCAGAAAGCTGTGACATCTGTGAAAGTGTGTCTGCATCAAAATACGAAGAAAAGCTGTCAGCCTTTGCCACATCATTCACAAGGAAATCTGTCAGCTCAGCCATTGTCATTTTATCGGGCTCATAGTCCGAATTTGCAAAATAATATACGAACAGAAGCCTTGCTGCATTTTCATCGATCCCGAGTTTATCGGCAATAATATCGGAAGTATACTCTTTTTCGGCTTCATCGGTATCGGTAAGGGAACGGAGCATTTCCATCTGAGAAAGAGTATCATTATCGAACATATCGGAATAATTTTCATCATCTGCAAGATCATCAAGTACAAAATCTGTAAATTCATTTATGGTTATGGAATCTGCTTTTGCACTGTCATACTTTATGAAATAATAAAGATAGAGCTGCTCACAGTCGGTTTTTTCCATGCCGAAAAGATCTGACATCTCAGCGGCTGTAAGCGATGAAGTGAGATTTTTCTTATCGGACAGCTTTCTGATTAGCTCTGTATTTTCGGTCATATCGTCACCGATATATGAACTGAAAGTCTCATTTGACAGCACATCTTCCGCAATAAATGACATGAACTCTCCTGCGGTCATCGTACCCGTTTTGCCGCCGTAGTATTTATAATACAGCATATTGAACATACTCTCATCGGGTTCGATATCTCTTGTCCTGCCGCTTCCCATGTTTTCGGAGAGGTCATTCACGGCATCGACCATATCTGACGCAGTATGCTGTTTATTCAGAGTATTGGTATAATTGGCGGCGCTCTTTACATTATCCTGCTGTTCAAGCTCTTCTGCGATGGAAGTGACATTTTCATCATCCTTGTTTTCGTACAGAAGAACGACTGTGCTTTTAGTCGGGAATATCTCTGCGATAGGATCATAACTTGTGAGAGAATAACTTATCATCGTCTGTTTCTGGAGAATATAGGCTCCCGCAAAGAGAATAACAAAGCATATTGTGACAGGTATCCTTAATTTATTGCAGAATTTTGCAAGCCCGCCCGTCGGTATGGTCGGAGAAGGCTTCGCTGTCTTTTCAATTAGGCCTGAACAAAACAGGATAAGCCCCGGAAGAATAAGAAAAACACATACGACGCTCAGAAATACGCCCTTTGCAAGCACAACGCCCATATCAAGACCTATCTTGAAGCTCATGAATACGAGCGCAAGAAGTCCGACAACAGTTGTTATGGAACTGCTTGAAATGGATGAAAATGCACCGATTATTACTGATTTCATAGCCTCTTTCTTATCATCCGTCTTTTTCAGTTCCTGTCGGTACCGTGTTGTGAGTATTATAGAATAGTCTATGGAAAGGATAAGCTGAAGTATTGCCGCCACCGAAAAAGTGTTTTTGGATATCGAGCCGAGAAATACATTCGTGCCTAAGTTTATGGCTATCGCAACACCTATCGTATAAAGAAACAGGAAAGGCTCCACAAAAGAACCGCTCATTATGATGAGTATAAGCGTAAGCAGTGTAACAGCAGTTACCACGACCCATACGGGAAGTTCAGGATTATCTCCGCTGTCGTCTTTATACTGCATTTCGTTTTCTGAAAAATCACTTTCAAGAGTTTTTTCTATAGATGCCTTTTCCGTACTGTGATAATCGTAATCGGTATGCAGTACATATTTTGTATATGTCCCCCTGTTATATTCCTCATTATCTGCCTTGAAATCCACATCCGAAACATATTCTATTCCGGACAGTCTTTCCTTTATTTCCGCTTTCTGTTCTTCGGAAAGATCATTGAACATCACCCTTATGGTGTGATCCTCGGCAGCATCGGGAAATTCAGCCTCCATAATATCCATGCCTGTTTTCATGGATGATTTGTCGGGCAGATATCTGGTCATATCGGTATTTATCTCTACCCTGGGTATCATTGCCGCACATACGCCCGTTAATATCATGACGATCACAAAAATGACAATTCTTTTTTCCACTATTATGTCAGCGATCTTTTTCAAAAAATAACACCCCTTGACTTCTTGTATTATACATGATATAATACTATCACACAGGTGTTGCAAAGTCAACCGACTGTTTATCTCGATTTGTTGTGTAGTATACAGATCATATTGTCTTTGCAGCAAAGTCAACACATTTTGAAAATTTGTTGAGGTAAATAATGGAAAATCAGCGTATCAGACTTACAAAAAGAATGCTGAAGGAAGCTCTTGCAGAACTTCTTGCAGAAAAGCCCATTGACAGGATCACGGTATATGAACTGTGTTCCCGTGCGCAGATAAACCGAACAACGTTCTACAAATACTATGGCAGCCAGTTTGATCTTAAGGAGGATATGCAGTCCGATTTTTTGAAGGAGCTGGAAAACAGCTTGCATGAAAAAGATCAGCCGTTGAGCCTGCTCAGTATCCTTACGTATATAGACACTTACAGAGCAAGCTGTACAGCACTTCTGCAATCTGCCGCAGATAACGGATTTCTTGAACGGGTACTGTCCATGTCCTGCATAACCCAACAGCTTGAGGAACAGACCTCGCCGCATTATTCAGGATACCAGAAGGAATATGTCAAGGAATTTGTTATATACGGCGCTTTCTCTGTCATAAGAAAATGGCTCCTTTCCGAACAGCCGGAACCGCCTGAGGATATAACGAAGATCATATTGGAAATGGTGGGTAAGATATGATATTTTATCATACCCATTCATGATTGAATTTCATGTATATACTTTTTAATATCTGGGCGAGTATGGTATATACTATCATCAACCCTGCAAGCCATATCATATATGAAACTGGCATCACCGGAAGATCAAATAGTACAGCTATACTCGTAAAACCGATCACAAGCGTGGCTGCGACCACTGCTAATGTGGAGAGACTTAGCTGAACAGATGCACGGTCTTTTATGAACGGCAGTTTGGGAGTGCGTATCGTATGGATAACGACTGTCTGGGAGATGACACCGAACATGAACCATCCGTTCTGGAAAAATCCCGCAAGGCTGTCATTGTTGAAGCGGTATACATACCACAGCACAAGGAAGCATAATACATCAAGGACAGTACTGAGCAGACCGAATATCACCATAAAGCGCTTGATGCCCGGGATATTCCATTTTTTCGGAAGCACTATGCTTTCATCCTCAACATGGTCGAAAGGCATACCGAGCTGTGCGAAATCATTGAGAATATTCTGCACAAGGATATGTATCGGCATAAGAGGGAGAAACGGAAGAAAGATACTTGCTATCAGCACTGAGAACATATTGCCGAAATTACCGCTGACAGACATTTTCAGGTATTTGGACATATTCGCGAATGTGCGCCGTCCCTCTATAACGCCTTCATCAAGTACATTAAGATCCTTTTCAAGCAGGATTATATCAGCGACTTCCTTTGCGATATCGACCGCCGTATCGACTGAGATGCCTACATCAGCCTGTTTCAGCGGAAGACTGTCATTGATGCCGTCCCCCATATATCCCACGGTATGACCGTTTGTCTGAAATGCCTTGACTACCCTCTGTTTCTGATACGGCGACAGCTTTGAATAGATATGGCACTTTTCGCAGACCTTCTGCAGTTCATCGTCCGTCATTTCTTCGATTTTTGCACCTGTAAGGGTGTAGTCCGTAGGTATGCCAAGCTGTCCGCATATATTTATAGCAACGCCCTCTGTATCACCTGTAAGGACAACTGTGCGGACTCCGTTCTTCTGCAGTGCGGTAACGGCAGATTTTGCAGAGGGCTTCGGAGGATCAAGAAACCCTACAAAGCCTATCAGCACCATATCGCTCTCATCATCCACACCGAATGATCCTGCATCATGGATATTGTTTTTCTGTGCAACTGCGATAACCCGTATGCCTTCTAAGTTATTTTCAGTGGCGATATTCTGCGCATTTTCCACAAGCTCCTGTGTGATGGGCTTTACTTCTCCGTTTATCTCGATATGGCTGCAGATAGAGAGTATCTCCTCAACAGCGCCCTTAGTGACAAGCTGGCGTTTTCCGTTTCTGTCATGAAGCACAACACTCATACGGCGGCGGCTGAAATCAAAGGGGATCTCATCCTCACGCACATAGTTTTCCTTCAGATAGGAAAGTTCTTCCTTTTCAGCACGGTTTATTATCGCTACATCCATAAGATTTTTGAGTCCTGTCTGAAAATAGCTGTTCAGGAAAGCATGACGAAGTACGCGCTTATCCTCCCTCCCGAGTACATCCATATATTTTTCAAGTACAATCTCATCCTGTGTAAGTGTCCCTGTCTTGTCGGTACATAATATGTCCATTTCACCGAACGTCTGTATAGCGCCGAGACGCTTCACGATAGTCTGCTTGCGGGACATATTGACTGCACCCTTTGCCAGTGATGATGTCATGATGACAGGCAGCATTTCAGGCATCAGACCGACTGCGATGGTTATCCCGAACATCAGTGAATCGAGCCAGTTCCCCTTTGTGATAAAGTTTGCAATGAATATCACCGGGACCATAACTATCATGAATCTGATGAGCAGGCTGCTTATTGAATCAATGTTACGCTCAAAGCTGCTTTTCTCCTGAAATGTGTTCAGGCTTTTCGCCATACTCCCTATGTAGGTCTGATTCCCCGTTGTAAGTATTACTGCCCTGGCACTGCCGGAAATGATATTGCTGCCCATAAAGCCTATATTGTCAAGCTCGGTGATCTCTGAACCCACCGGATCGGGACCTGCGAACTTCTCCACTGGCTGGCTTTCACCCGTCAGCTGGGACTGGTCTATGAACAGATCTTTAGTTTCGATAAACCTAACATCACCAGGCAGCATATCGCCCGAAGCCAGTTTTACAACATCACCGGGAACTGCATCTTCTATGCTTATTTCGATACTGCTGCCGTTGCGGATAACATCTATCCTGTTGGTTATCATACTCTGCAGCTTTTGTGCCGCACTGTTGGATTTTTCTTCCTGAACAAAGGAGATTATACCCGAAACAGCGACAACGAATATCAGCATCAGGAAAGTAGCCCAGTTTGGTTCCGATGCGATAATGACATCAGTCACAAAAGTAACGCCTGCAACTATAAGCAGCACGATATTGAACGGATTAATTATAGCCTTGCGTATACGTTTGAAAAGATTGTTTTCATTGCCTAAATCAATGATGTTCTTACCGTATTCTTCAAGTCTGTCACTTGCTTCTACCTGATTCAGACCCTCTGTATCGGTATCAAGCCTTTTATACAGTTCCACATCGGACAGCTTTGCTATTTCTGCAAGCTGCTGTTCGACGATCCGCTTTTTTTCGTTTTTATTCTCTGCCACGATATGCCACCATCCTCAACACCATATATACAGTATTATATCATATTACCAATAAATAATCAAGAAAAAAAACTGAATTGACTGTAAGAAAAGTAAGACCAAAGAACGTAACCTGTAAAACAGAAAGAATCATCATAGAGCATTAACCATAAATCGCTATTGCTATAGAGTATCCGAACCGATTTTGTCACGACAAAATCGGCGCAGAGACTATCCGTCCCCCGATTGCAGAGGATACTCCCCCGCCGCCCCCATATGCGTAATATATCATCGAAAGGAAGGAGCATCTATATGTCAAGGAACGCAAGCGCAAAAAGAATGGGGATTTGGAGTGATATTATTCGATTAACCCATATTCTCTGAGAATACTGAGCATCTTTTCGTCTCTGAATACATTGTAGGTTGAATTGCAGTAATCGAGGGTGTAAAAATCGCAAGTCAAAGACCAAGCCAAATTATCTTCGTAAGGCTTATCAAAAGGATTTAATCTGAAATTGATAATGGCAATCAATCTATCCTTATCTAATATGTCCTTATTACAAGTTTTATCGAAGGCTATCGAATAGTACAAGGCTTGCGCAAGAACATTATAATCGTCAGTGCTTCTATTATTATCTGTCAGTATGTTAATAAAGGCTTTCTGAATATCAACCCATTCATAATCTTTTGCTATGATCTTAGAGATTATATCGGCGCGAGAAATATCAAGCGTATCGTTATCGTCAATATCAAGTTTAAGGACTTCATTTATCCGAGCAATTATTTCTTCCATTATCCTTTACCTCCATGATTAGACTTGTATTCTTCCAATGCCGTGAGCAACAGCTTATTCACGCTCATACCCTGAGACTCCGCATAAGCCTTGATCTTCTCACGATCTCCCTTCGGCACGTTGACACAGATATAATCGTAATGCCCTTTGAGGTATTCCGTGTTCGGAGCTGATTTCTTACTTGCGGTACACCCCTTACAATACTTCTGCACACTGGAATTCACGGTGTAGGTCTTACCACAGATCGGACAAACCTGTTCGCTGCCGATCTTCATGGCATTGCCGGACTTCTTCTCAGCGTATGCACGGTTACGGGCAGCCTGAGCTTTGTCACGGCAATAGATACAGTTTTTTGCACGATTGGACTTGCTCTCAAACTCCATACCGCACAGCTCACATTTATGCTTAAACAAGAGTATTCCCTCTTAATTTCGGTCTTTTCTCTATTCCATCAAAAGTTGGGTGCAAAGTCAAGTATAATCCGAAATTTATACAAATCACACTGGAAAAAATCAAAAATCGGGGTGATGATTGCTGCGCTCCTACAAAGATTCCGAAATACAGAAAATTATATCTGACATTGGGTGTAATGTCAGATATAATAAAAGCACAACAGAAACACAGAAACCCGAAACCACGAAAGGAAGGTAAATCCTAAACAGCGAAATGTCCGTAGATGAAACTGCAGGAGCCTTCGGTACCTAAACGGACGAATGAGACGTTATCCACTGAACAGGAACAAGGAACTGATTCACATCTTATCGTGTATCAGTTCCTTATTATTATTATGAATAGTTTTCACTCATATAGATATCCATTCTTGACTGTATATTTTTTGCTGCTGTTTCAGCATCAATCTCATTATGGAAATACCTTTCGGATTCTTCAGTAATTATAACCAATATCTGTGAATTGATTTTGTCTGTTGCTTCCGCACCTTTTATAAGTTCTATAAAATCCGAAACTTCATCTTCTGTTAATTCGCCGTATTCCATATTCTGTCCGAGGAATACATCGGTTTGCTTTTTTATCACCATTTTTCCGTTTTCGTCATAATCATGCCATGGTGTTGAAGCTGTTTCTGCAAGAGTATACAGCTCCGGTTTATAAGACGGAAAACCCGATAACAGATAATAGAAGTAATCATCTGTAGGAATTTCTTCACCGTTCTCGTTATAATAAGTGTATTGCGACGAAAACAAATTATGTGTCATTGCGTATTTTATAAATTCCCATGCACCCTCTTTGTTCTGAGATTGTTCCGATACTGCCAGCCTTTCGCTTATATACATAACACAGTTTGTTTTG
>JAILFE010000266.1 GCA_024697725.1 Oscillospiraceae bacterium | reverse complement strand
ATAGGCAAATCGACACTGCTTCTGCAGATATGTCAGTATATGGGAAAAGAGCGTTCCATACTCTATGTGTCGGGAGAGGAGAGCACACGGCAGATAAAGCTGCGTGCGGACAGACTTGGTGTTGATACCGAAAATCTGTATCTTATCTCTATGACGGACTGCGATTCGATCTGCGCGACAGCAGCTTCTAAGCGTCCGGATATGGTCATAATAGATTCCATACAGACGATGCTTCTTGACGGTATAAATTCAGGCTCGGGAAGTATATCACAGGTGCGCGAATGCACGAATATGTTCATGAAAACGGCAAAATCCGAGGAGATACCGTTCTTTATCGTCGGTCATGTCAATAAGGACGGCGCTATCGCAGGACCGAAGGTAATGGAGCATATCGTTGATACAGTGCTTTATTTTGAGGGCGAGCGTCATCTGAGCTACCGCATACTCAGGGCGGTGAAGAACCGTTACGGCTCGACGAATGAGATCGGCGTCTTTGATATGCAGGACAAGGGTCTGTGTGAGGTGGAAAACCCGTCGCTGATGCTGCTTTCCGGGCGTCCAAAGGGAGTTTCGGGGAGCTGTATCACCTGTGTCATGGAGGGAAGCCGTCCGATACTAGCCGATGTTCAGGCACTTGTGACAAAGAGCGGCTATTCTGTTCCGAGACGCACCGCAACAGGATTTGATTTTTCGCGCATGGCGATAATAATCGCTGTTATGGAAAAAAGAGCGGGACTGTTTTTCGGGACGCTCGATGTATATATAAATGTAGTCGGCGGACTGAAGCTCGATGACCCTGCTGCCGATCTTGCCGTTGCGATGTCGCTCTACAGCGGGCTCATGGATATACCGATAAGCGGAAAGACTGCCGCTTTCGGTGAGATAGGGCTCGGCGGAGAGGTGAGGAACGTATCCTATATCACCCAGCGTCTGCGAGAAGCAGAGCGGCTCGGATTTGAGATCTGTGTCGTTCCGAAGCTCTCTATGAGAAATATCAATCCTGACAGCTATAAAATGACGATAATACCTGTATCATCGGTTAAACAGGCATTCTCGCTCATAAGAAAAGATCAGTAGAAAAAGAAAGGCGGATAACAATGAAAATAGCGGTACTTGCAGGAGGAACGAGCACGGAAAGGAAAGTTTCAATAGTATCGGGAACACAGGTATGCAAAGCGCTCATGTCTCTCGGGCATGATGCTGTACTGGCAGATGTGTTTCTCGGTATCGACGATAAGGCGTACAATGCCGCATTTGTGGATAAATGCGATGTCGATGCGGCGGTAAGATACATACGTTCCTTTGACGATAATGTGGAGGAGCTCAAAAAGAGCCGCAAATCGTTCTGGGGAGAAAATATACTGAAATTGTGCGACAAGGCGGATATCGTTTTTCTGGCGCTCCACGGTTCAAACGGTGAGGACGGGCGCGTTCAGGCGACCTTTGATCTTATGGGGATAAAATACACGGGCTCCGATTATGTCAGCAGCGCTATGGCTATGGATAAATCCATATCAAAAAAGCTGTTCGGTGCAAAGGGTATCCCGATGCCGAAGAGCGCTGTCATAAATGCGGATGAAAAGCAGGTATATCCGTCCGATATCGGACTTCTTTATCCGGTAATGGTAAAGCCTTGCTGCGGCGGTTCGAGCATAGGATGCACGATATGCAGGAATGACGAAGATTATGCAGAGGGCATCAGGCTTGCATTCTCGCTCGAAAAAAATGCAGTCGTTGAGGAATATATCGAAGGACGTGAGTTTTCCGTTGCGGTAATTGGAAAAAAGGCATATCCCGTCATAGAGATAGCGCCGAAGACAGGATATTATGATTATATAAACAAATATACCGAGGGAAACACCGTAGAGACCTGCCCCGCATCTCTTGATGAGGCGCAGACCGCAGAAATACAGGATATAGCAGTCAGGGCGGCGGAAGCTCTCGGGCTTGGCGGATGTTGCCGTGCGGATATCCTTATGAGAAAGTCGGACAGCAGATTTTTTGTGCTTGAGCTGAATTCGCTCCCCGGGCTTACTCCGACAAGTCTTATCCCGCAGGAGTTTGCCGCTGTCGGTATAAATTATGCAGAGCTCTGTCAGCTGATAATTGACATTGCTTTGGAAAAATAACAATATAATTATGAGCAAAAATAACATAACAGTATTTGATATTGACGAATACTATAAACCTAAAGTTAGCTTTCCGGATTTTGACCCTATGAACAAGTATCTTATGCTTGTTCCAATTAATGATGAAGCCGCAGAAAGAATGTACTGTTATCAAATATATGATGACGGAATCAGTGACGAATTCATATGCTTGGAATTCAATGAAAATACATACAAAGAAATGGAACCTTACTTTTTTTTCAAATTAAACGATAAATTTGATATTTGGATAAGCATGGATGAAGAAGAGGTGATTTGGACTGAAAATCTTGACGAAGCTATAAAATTTACGCAAACACTACTTGATACTATTGACAATCAATGTGCATTAGAATTTGGAAAAATAATGCTGTCTATGATGAAAAAAGCGAAAGAGCTAAATACAGTAATCGGTTTTTATTTTTAGCTTTTCTACTAATCTATTCTTATTAGTGAGGATGTTTGGTTTACCACTTTGGAAAAAATCAATAAGATACAGAAAAAATCAAAGACAGCCGGATGCAGATCATTCGGCTGTCTTAGCTTTTTATACTCTTGAACGCAGATAATCCTCTATACCATCGGCGATCGCCTGTGCGAACATATCCTGATAATACGGGTCGGCGAGCGCCATAGCTTCGTCATAGCTGCTCACGAATGCCATTTCCGCGAGCACCGACGGGAATTCCTGCTGCTGTGTCACATAGAAATAGTTGTATTTTTCCCCGCGGTCATAGCCTGTTGAACTGTGTACCGTGTCGAGCACAGCTCCGAGACGGCGGGATATGCAGTCGGCGAGCGGCTGGGAAAACGGTGTGAAGTAATATGCTTCCGCACCCGTGCTGTTTTCGCCGCCGCTGTTGCAGTGTATAGCAACATACAGATCGGGGGAGTATTTTCGTGCGGTCTCGGCGCGTTCGGCAGTGACATAGTTCTCTCTTTCGGTCGGCAGACGGATGACATTTGCTCCTGCCGCTCTGAGCTTCTGTTCAACGAGCTTAGATACGGCTGCATTCACGGGCTGTTCGCTGATATGCCTAACCGCACCGGGGTCATATTTCCCGCCGCCGATATAGCCGTGTCCCGGGTCTATAACTATAGTCGTTCCCGCGAGTGATGTTTCGGTACCGTTGAAAAGCAGCATCAGCTGTCCGTTATCGCTGTAATGCGATGATATACCGTCAAATGCGCCTCTTTTCGACAGCGTCAGGACGAGCTTTTTCCGTTTTATACCGTTTTGATCGGCATTTTCCCAATGTCCTTGCGAAAATACCGAGCCCGGCGGGAACACGATATCGCCCCCGATGACATCTGATATATAGTCAAAAGTCAGAGCTATCGTATCTGTGTTGAAATCCGCGACCTTGTAGTTCCCGTGAGCGCTGTCCGAAAAGCTGCTGCCGTAGCCTATATTGAACGGGACAGTACAGTTCATATCAAATATCATCACGGTGCTGCCTTTGTAGATGCTCGTCCCTGTGATACTTATCGGGTTATATTCCGGTATGCTCCCGTCTGCCGGTGCTGCCGATGAGGTACGTATCCTGCGCCCGCTCTGTGTGATATAGTATTCGGTCTTGCCGTATCTTACTGTCCGCAGTGCGATATCAAGAGTACCTGCGGGAAGTCTTGCAATATCGGGCGTGGGGATATCGGAAGCGCCGGATGCGTTGTAGCACATAGTATTATCGTTCTTTATCCGTATGAGCTGTCCTGCCGATGCCCTTGATACCGTTAGCCCTGGAGTTATCTTCGGCGGCTTTTTATTGATATACAGTCTGCCGCAGGTGATGCATTCGAGTATCTTGTCATCTGCTGTGGGATAAGCGCCGTATATCCGCAGATATCCGAGATCTGTCACACGCTCCTCGCTTCCTGCGGGAATGGTATATTCGGCGGTATATTTTGTATAGGATGAATTCGGGTCGATATCGTCGGAAAGCCCGTTCACAGGCTCGAGAGGGATCCTTTCTCCGTTGATGACAGCTGCAACGGAAGAGCCTATGTAAGCCTCGGCGTAAAGTGTCAGCCGTGAGCCTTCATCTGCGTAAATATCGTCGCCGCGGGGCTGTGCATCCTTCAGCACCTTTACAGTGCGCGTTATATTATAGGTGATGCTTTTTCCTTTGTTCTGAAACGTAAAGCTGTTCGGACCGACCTCAAGCGGCATTTTGATATAGAATCTTCCGGCTTTGTTGAGCTCTATCGGCGTACCGTTGAAGGTGATATCGAAATTCGGGTCGAACGAGCCCGCGAATGTGACTTCCGCGTCCGCTGTCCTGAAATCGGTCGATGAGGGGAGCGTCATATTCAGCTCGTTATTAAGACCGTCGGTGTCGATGCTGCCGTTGAAATGACGTATAACAGCATCGGATGAGCCGCTTGTATCTGCATCAAATGCAGAAAGAGAAGATATGACCGAGCCCTTGCAGCATGGCATTTCATCTGCTGTGATGATGCGCTTCACAAGCTCGTCAGGGCTCGTACTGCTCATATTTTCATTGATATGGCAGACAAAAAGCGGGATATCGGCGGCATATGCAGTGCTGTTCCATTGTGTGAGCTCTTTTCTGAACCCTTCTGCACCGTATGAGATGCTCATATCCGAGGAAAGCATGATAAAATCGGCATAGCCTTTGAGGATATAGCCGTATGCAATGTCTTCTGGTGCAGAGCTGTCCGCAGCGATACCGACAGATACGGTGTTCCCGTTGCGCCTTACCGCTTCGGCAGCGAGTGAGAACACATATTCGTTATTGTCCTTCAGCCAGTTTTCATACCCGATGCCCGAACCGTAGCGCATATAATCACTGAATGATGAGGTATCATCTTTTATACCGTATCCGCTGAATATTATACCGTCCGCGCTGTATCTCACAGTAATGCTGCGGATGAGCAGAGCGAGCCTGTCGAGCCTGTCTCCGAGCGGTTCGTCGGCATAGCAGCCGAGAGCGGTATCAAGATCTAGGTCGATATAGACATAGAAGCCTCTGCTTATCGCATCCCTGGCCGCGTATTCGACTACGGATATATTAGTATCATCATTGACATCGGTATTGCAGAAGCATATCCCGTTATGATCGGCAGCTATTATCACGGTATTGAGCGAATACTCCGCACATTTATTGTAAAGAGCATCGAGCTCGGTATGTATCTCGTTTTCGGTATATCCCGAGCCGTCGGGCTTTCCGCGGACAAAATCAACGGTCGGAGTTATATAAGCTCCCCGCATTTTTTCCGGGAATGCAAACTGAGGGGTATAGGTATAACCCTCGATAACGCCCTCGGTTATCACTGCAGTTTTATACTCGTCCGCCGACGGGACGAACATAACCGTATCGGCGGCGGATAAAAACAACACTATCGAGGTTATTAATAGTATTATCAGCTTTTTCATTTTACTTCCGGATAATTTCATTTTGCCAGTATCCCCAGTATCCTATGATACTGCACTTATTATATTGCCTATCTCTTCCTCAACATCGGCACGAACGGAGCTGTCCGGACAGAACAGAGAATCTGCACGGAAAAGAGCTGTGCCGCATCCGTTTTCTTCACAGAACATGATCTGACGGGCAAGTATATCGTGACGGTCGGTCCATTCATCCGAGCCGCTCCCTGCGTATTTGTCGTAAGTACCGATCTTGTAGGCGGAAAGACCTATCACTGTCTTCACTCCGCTGCCTGATGTCAGTTCGAGCCATTTTCTGACACTGCTCTCAAACGGCGCTTTGTCATGCATGAAGCCGTAGTATATCTGCGGACAGATATAATCACAGTATTCCGTGCTGCTGCACCATTTTTCGGTATCGGCGTAAAGCTCGGAATAATTGCTCGTGATATTTCCCGACGGTGATATACCGAACAGCAGCGTATCATTTTCTTCATGTACTGTGGCATTGAGCTTTTTCACCATATTATTGACATTCTCACGCCGCCAGTCGTCGAGCGGGAGCGTTGTCCCGGAGGAGATATATGCTTTTCTGTCGAGCAGCTCTGATGTCTCGGGATAAAAGTAATCATCTATCTGTATCCCGTCAACCTTGTACCCGGAGATTATCTCGCGCACTCCGCCGCATATCAGCTCCACCGCGTCTTCATCCGACGGATCAAGATAGAGCCTGTCCCCGCTACTGAACATACCGCCTTCTCCGTTCTTATAACCGGCATATAATCTGCCGAGCGCGGTATCCTCGGGCAGACGCTCCGCGATATCCTCTGTCATCATCCGCATCGGATTTATCCATGCATGGACAGCCATCCCGCGGTCATGAGCCGCATCCACCGCAATGGCGAGGGGGTCATAATCCCCGGTAAGCCTGTCTCCCTTGGGAAAAAGTGAGGAATTATAGTATGCATCCCCGAATGCACGTACCTGAATATATATCGTGTTTATGCCGATCTCTGCCGATCTGTCGAGGATATCCCCGAGCTCATCGGCAAATTCTTCCTCGGTGCGGTCTTTCATTATGCGGCTGTATTCGAGATAGGATATCCATACAGCGTGCTGTATATCGTAATTCAGAGCGTTATAGCTCACCGGCAGATAGTAGTCGCTGTCTGTCTGCGGCAGTATATCTTCCCCGAGCATATTTTTGGCTGTTATATCGTCAGCGGCAGTTTCCGTTTCCGATACGGTCTGTTCGGTTTGAGTTATTTCCGAAGCGGATATGCTCTCGATCATCACACTGCCGGACGGCATCTCCTCGGTCTGAAAAGCTGTCGGCGCCGCGCTTTCCGTAACAGCCGTAGTTTCGGACAGGACAGTTTCTTCCGATGCGGTGCTTGTCTCCGGGAAAATGATCTGCTGCACCGGGCTTTGGTTTTCCGCCCGGATATCCGAGCACCCGCAGAAAAGCAGCGCCGCCGCCGGGATAATGAGCTTTGCTTTGATATTGTCTTTTTTCATTCCGGTTACCTCACGTTTATTATAATACATTTCGGGGGCAAAGTCAATCATTGTATTATATTCATGAGGGGCAGAAATTATTACCGGGAGCGCACGGTACAAATAAAAAAATATGCGGAACTTTTCAATAAAAGCTCCGCACAAGATATTGATTATTATTTTACTTGAACATTTCGTTGAAGTTAGTGTAATTATATTCCTTGCCCTTGTAGGTCACAACAAGGCTTTCATTAGCTTTGTAAAATGGTGTAACACGGTTTATGTTGTTTACGATAGGTCTTGTGTTGTCAGGCAGTGAGATAGTCTGTATTGAGGGGCAATCTGCAAGGATAGCGTCGCAGAGTACGAGATTATCGCATTTTGATGTGTCTATGATTTTAAGAGCAGAACATTCTTCAAAAGCACAACTAGGTATTATGAATTCACTGTCGGGGGTCGATATCAGCACTACTTCTTCAAGAGAGGGACAGAGATAAAATACACGACCATCCTCACAGCGATAATCTGTTGCATCATATTTTGCGTTGCTGAGTGTTCTGTACACGGTTACTTTTTTCAGATTATTGCAGTATGCAAAGATTTCACCGCCTGAACCATCACCGATACCACCGGGAAGAGTTATTTCTTCAAGAGCAATGCAGTTGCTGAAAGCATTATAACCAAACGCTATAGGCGTATCAGGAAAATTGACAGTTTTCAGAGATTCGCAATAATTGAAAGCACCGGAACCTATTTCAGTTACACTTGACGGAATAGTGAGCTGTTCAAGACCGCATGAACTGAATGCACCTGCACCAATAGTTGTTAATGTATTCGGCAGGGTCACGGATGCAAGAGCCTTGCAGCGACTGAATGCACCGTCTTCTATAGAAGTAACTCCGTTCGGGATATCTATTGATGTCAGCGATTCACATTCATAAAATGCACTTTTGGGTATTGTCGTAAGACCTGTCGATAGCTTTACTGTTTCAAGATTGGGACAATTCTCGAAATCTATCGTCACGACACCGTCAGGCATTTCAATATTGTTAAGATTATTTGTTTTAGGCAGCTTGACACCAACAGTCTTGACACCGTCTATTTCAGCAGGGAATCTGATGTTCTTATTCTTGCCTGTATAGCCTGTGATGATATTGCCGTCGAGACCTGCATCGAATACAAATTCAAGCTCGGCAATGTCTGCGTCTGTAATTTCAATTGAGCGCCCCGGCAGATAAGCAATCTCTCCTTCTTTCTTTAGTTTTGTCTGGTGCAGCGATTCTTCACTGACGGCAGTCTTATCTGTGATCTTGTCAACACTCCAGACGTATGTATCTGAAAAAATATCATACAATTCATTG
>JAILFE010000273.1 GCA_024697725.1 Oscillospiraceae bacterium | reverse complement strand
CGACTGATCGGAAAGCAGCCCGCGGTTATACATATGATTGAGCCATTTAAAATACTTCTTTGCGCCTTCCGAGCGGTACTTATACACAGCGCTCCCGTCGTCATCGTTCACGATGAAATCTCCGTCAAAGGCGGGATATCCGAGAACGGGCAGGACCCTGCCGCCTACTGTTCTTTCCCAGTCGTCATACGGCTTGCCGCAGAGGAGCAGTCCTCGGTTTCTGGCACCGCTCGGATTTTTCGGATATTTATCGAGATATCCGCTTATCAGCTCTTCGAGCTCGTCAAGCGTACTTATCTGCGGATAACCCGCGTCCTTCAGTACTCTGTGCTGCACCGAGAACATACCCGTCAGCTCATCGGGGACATTGTACGCTCCGCCCGTGCCGACGGTATATATCCTCCCGTCGGGATGCCGCAGCGCTTCCTCCTGACCGCCGTACATAGCCTTGAAATTCCCGCCGTAATCGTCTATCAGCGTATCGAGCGGCGAGAATATCTTCTGAGAAACGAGCTTTTCGGTATATTCCCCCGCATAGATAAGATCGGGGAGATCTCCCGACGCCTTCATAGCCATGAGATCGGAAAAGAGGTCGTCCGAGGAAGGGTATATCATTTCAAGCGTAACTCCGGTGAGCTCTGTGATCTTTTCTGTGACAGCCTCATCATACGCGCTGTCCTCATCCCACGCGCAGCTGTAGAACGTAAATGTCACGGGCACCGAGTTATCTATCGGCTTTACGATATGCTCGGTCACTGTTTCGGATGTTTCGCTCTGCTGCTCGGTCTTCGAAGCCGTGCTTTCTGCCGAGGTCACGGGCGCAGTTCCGGTCGGCGCTGTTTCGTCAGCGGGCTTGTCCCCGTCGGCGCATGACACTGCCGACAGCATCATCAGTGCCGCCGCAGCAGCAGCAAATCTTTTTCTGACAGGATACAAAAAGTCACCCCTTAGTGATAATCTATGCTGTTGAAAAATACGCTTATCAGTCATCAAGGAAACCGAAATTCGCATTGTATTTTGTGTTTCCTACCCAGTCGAGTATTATCCAGATGCCGTGAACGACAAAATATGCGCCGACTATGAGCCCCGCCACGCTGACAAATACCCTGCGGGCATTGGTGAGTATCCATATCCCCACCAAAGCAAGCAGACATGATACTATCACTCTTGACAGGAACCATTTTCCCTCGCTCTCCTTAGTCGCAAGAGCGGCGGAAAGCGACTGAACGGCTTCGTATATCAGTATTATCCCGACTATTATGAACATGATCTTTCCGAGGCTCATCATCAGCCTTGTGCTGAAGAGCAGTATCCCGAAAAGTATAAGAACTACCGAGCCTATCAGCGCAAGACCGCCCGATCTGCCCGATACCATGCTGAAAGCGAGCTTCACGAGTAGCGATGTTATCCCCGCCGCTATCGCACATACTCCGAGCACCCTTGATATCGTTCCTATCACCGTAGCGCCGTGAAAAAGCGAATATACCCCCGCGCATATCATAAGTATGCCCGATGCGAGCCACAGGATGCGCAGTATCTTTTTTGAAAGTGTTCCGTTCATATATATTCCCTCCCGATTTATAAACAAATATATGCAAAAGCATTACAGCGGAAATCACTCCCGTGTTTTCCGCTGTGCCGCCGCGTTTATATACTGTTACAATATCTCATCTCAGCCGATGAATATCTGCACCCAGCTGTCCGTATCCTCGTCATACGCAACTCCGATGCCGGTGTAATCCGGGTTAAGGATATTTTTCTTGTGCATTTCCGAATTCATCCATGATTCCATAGCTTCCTCCGGAGTATCCTGTCCGTTGGCTATATTCTCGCCCGCCGCGCTGTAGGAGATACCGTATTCACCGAGCACCGTGAAGCAGGAAGTGCCATTCGGTCTTGTGTGTGAAAAGCTCTTGCCGAGCTCTTTTGCTCTTTTCTCAGCTGCATCCCTGAGCTTGTCTGTCGTTGTGAGCGGGTCAAGACCGCGCTTTGAACGTTCCTTATTTACGAGCTTTATGACCTCGTCGGCATAATTGTCACTGCTGCCCTTGCTGTCATTCTTGTCATAGTCGTTATAGTCATACTTATCTGCCTTTGCAGAGCCGCTTACCGTTACAGTGAAATCGCGCTCCATTGCAGGATTCTTATCGTCCCAGAATCCCATTTCGGTGCTGCCCGATCCGACGCCGTAAAGCGTGATCGTCACGGTATCGCCGTTTATGCTG
>JAILFE010000256.1 GCA_024697725.1 Oscillospiraceae bacterium | reverse complement strand
CCCGATTTCTTTTGCAAGCTTTATCGCCTGCTTCTTGAATTCTTCGTCGTATTGTTTTACTGCTGCCATTTTGACACGCTCCTTTGTTTTATTATACTTTGATTTCGCGGATTGTGTCAAGTTTTATTATACAGCATCATTTATACTTAAAACAGCTTCAAATTGCAACAAACTGCCAAAAACCGATATCTCGAAAACGTCGAATTAACGCGGTTTACGGCATATCACAATAAATGACGAAAGGTAAGTTTGTTGATTCACATTTCCGTATGAGCCGTATCTTAACAGCAAAAGCGGATATAACATGAAAATGCGTGTAGAATACAGGGAGATATATTATCTTTTTGATCCATACTCATATATCATATGCAGAAGTGACAGCGATGATGCAGAGTATATTGAGGACGCGATAAGATTTCCTGCGATACTGCAGATAGAAGTTATGAAAGCCTATGTAGGACAGCTCAACAACAGGCAGCTGCAGAAAACATTTGAAATGCTTAATGAACAGGAATATATTGGAATGTTCTGGAATTGCTTTGATGATGGATTTTATACGCTCAATGATGTAGGTGATTTTGAAAGGTATTACAGATATGCCAGGATCATAGAGTGGTGCGAGCATAACCATATATCATACTATATCAAAGATGAAAGAATAAAGAAGGATCTGAACTATAAAAAGATCTCGGAGTAAAATAAACATGACCATATATGTTGATGCCGATGCGTGCCCCGTGACACGGATAGTTGAGCGAGTGGCAAAGGAATACAATATTCCTGTTGTACTGCTATGCGACACCAATCATGTGATGAGCTCCGACTACAGCACGGTGAAGACCATAGGTGCAGGTGCGGATGCGGTGGATATTGCACTTATAAATCTGTGCAATAAAGGTGATATAGTAGTCACACAGGATTACGGTGTGGCTGCGATGGCGCTCGGTAAAGGTGCAAAGGCGATTCATCAGAGCGGCAAGGTGTTCAGTGATGATAATATCGACGGATTTCTGATGGATAGGCATTTAGCCAAAGTCGCACGGAGGAAAAGCAAGAATCATCTGAAAGGGCCGAAAAAGCGTACAGATGAGGATGACAGACGGTTTGAAGAAAGCTTCAGACAACTGATGGAAGAGTGTTGTGAGTCAATCCCGAACTCCTGCGGCTCCTTTCGGGCATTATTTCTTCATATTCATAGAGTTCCTTCTTGATCTGTTTCTCGCGTTCTGCCGCAGCTCTTCTGGCATCTTCCGCCATCTTGCGCCTTTGCTGTATCTTGTAATACTCCGGCATGATGTCGATGTAGGTCTTGTAGTGCTCGGATGCAGTGTTTCTTTTCTCTTTGAGCAGGTCAAGCTCTTTTTCGGCATAAGCCAGCTCTTTTCTGAGCTCCGAAAGACGCTTCTTTCGTTTATACAGCTCCCCATCCTTGTAGAGATCGTAGTCTATCAGCACACGAAACTTTTCCATCTGCACAGTCTCCTTCGGTGTACGTTCCGGGAGATCCCACAGTCGGATAAACTCAGGATATTGTTCGATAAGATTTTCGTTGAAAGCTATCTTATCCTCAAGCTGCTTCTTTTTCTCCAGAGCCTTGCGATATTTTTCATCCGCATCATTCACGAAATTCTTGAAGCCGTCCTCCGTTGTAATGCTCATGATTTTTCGCATAACGTTATCCTTGAAGCAGTGATATTCTTCGGATAGAGCAAGTATCTCATCAGCGTTTTCACTGCACATATGTTCGCAGGAAATAAGCGCGTCATGAAGTTCATCCGGAATGCTTCTGTGATGGTCGGCAGTCTTGTTTTTCGGCTGCAGCTGCTCGACTGCCACTTCATCAAGGAGCTTGCCCCTTTTGGAGTCACGACGAATATGATCTGCGAGCTCATTCCCGATGCGGTCGAGCTTCTTGTATATGCACTGATGGCTGATGCCGTATTGCTCACTCATCTCTCTTACTGATATCCACGTCATGCTGTATCATCTCCTTCCTCATCACATACGAAAGGCAGGAGAGCATCCTCTGTGTCTGAGATATCGGATGCAGAAGTTTTCTCTTGTTGTGCTAGCCGCTGCATAAGCGTAGTGTGTCGGATGAATCTTCTCTTACCGATGGTTACCACTGGGATCAGATCACATTGCAGCAGACGGTATGCCATGCTCCTGCTGAATCCCATGGTCTGTAATTCTTTTGCCGACAATATCATCGGCAGTTCAAAGTTGTTTTTCATAATAAATCACTCCTGTTATTCTGAAATTGATGTACCCGTTCGGGGTTATGGACAAAATAAAAAGAGTGCTCAAAAGGCAGGTCTATAAAACCTGTTCTTTTGGCACTGCTTAGCTGTTCCGTACAACTCCTTATGCACGCCGATATTCAATTTGTATTTGTCTTTTATAGGCTGTTATCTCCCAAATACAGATTAGTTTTATTTTGTCAGATACGACTTTGATGTATCATTGAGACAATTATAACTTATAAAAATTTATTTGTCAAGAGAATATGACACTATTTGTATCATTATATAATTTGATGTCCCGAAATTTGCACTTCTCTCTACGTTTGACGCAAACGGATTTTCCGTCATCGGGACTTTTTTCTTGTTTCATCGAAAAAACTGTGCAATATGACGAATAAAAACAGCCCATCTCCCGTTTTGAGATATACCGTATGCATAGCCGTTCTCAATTGATTAGATCATTATGATCTGTAAGTCATAATTACAAAAAGATAGCATTTGGCAACCTCGAAAAACAGAATGAATTTTAAAATTCTGAGGTTCAAATTATCAAAAATTACGAAACATCCTCAGAAAGTTTAAAAATGTCGTGAAATTATAGTCTTCTACCCTTGATTATTTCATTTTATTATGCCGATTTCCGGCAAAAGGGTATAGTATCCCCTTATTTTTGTTATATCACGGCTTTTTTTCTGTGTCCCTTTTTGAATGTCCGGCTGAACTATATCGCCTTTATTCTTCTATGATACAAAATTGGATCTGGTAAGACAATCGGGTTATATAGCAAATACGATCTATGTTGGGCTATTTCTTCTGTGAAATATTTCAAAAACCCTTGAAATCTCAATAAAAATGCAGTATAATATATTGTAGTTTGCTTATGATAACCACAATACGAACGGAGTGATCATATGAGAGAACTTGATAAACAGAAATTCTATACGGAACTTCATTCCATACTCATAAAAAAGTATGGTCATATAGGAGAAAAGATATGGCAGCAGGCGGCAGACGAGTATGACAATATCATGTCGGATCCTCATTTTAAAAACCATAAGGGAGCATTCGGGATACCTGCTGTAGTGCTGTATAAGTCTCTGCGTTCTTTCGGTAAGGATGCCGACAGGATAATGCAGAAATACGGTGACCGCAAGGGTATACAACGTGCAAAGGCTCTGCGGATGATGACATATATCCCGTTCTTTGAGGATATTGCGTTCCTGAACTGTGCGAAAATACTTGACTACTCAAGCAGCGAGAAGAGGGGCTACAAAAGGAAAATAGTGAGTGAGCCTCCGGAGATGTACGGCGTGGATATAATTTCATGTCCAATGCATGAGGTGTGCAAAGAGTTAGGAGAGGAAAATGCTGTTCTCTGTATATGCCACATGGACAAGAATATGTCCAAGGGCTACCGCAAGCTTGATTTTCAGCGCAGGACTGCAATCCCCGATGGCGCAGAATACTGCGAATACAGAGTGAAAAAGAAATAAAGGAGTACATAAAATGAGTGCAGATTATAAAAACTGGATACCGAACGGAATGATAAAAGGATTTACAGCAACAAGTGCGGCAATGGCAGCGATCACAGGAGTTACTGCTGCTGCAGGTGGGAAACTCGGAAAGTTACAGAAACCTGTCACCGCAGTGCTTGCGCTTGGTACCGCAGGAATTTCTATGGCTTCTCTTTGGTTGAAGATCTGTCAGGACAGGTATTCGTACAAAGGAAAAAGACAGCTTTCAAAGCAGATCATAGAAGGAACTGCAGAATATGTGAATATACCTGACGGAGGTGTCGGGCTTGATGTAGGCTGCGGCAGCGGAGCGCTTAC
>JAILFE010000260.1 GCA_024697725.1 Oscillospiraceae bacterium | reverse complement strand
GCCGCGAATATCGGAAGACCGAGGAAACGGTTCGTCACGATCTTATCTATTTTATCCGATGTACTGAGCGCTCCTTTATTTTTCTTCACGTAGCAGCCGTCAATTATACTCGAAATATAATTGTAGCGCTCGTTCGTTATTATGGATTCGGAATCGTCATCCATTGTTTTTTCAACGGCTTCAATATCCGAATTTATGTGATCGAGCTTATCCTTGCTGATGTTCAGCTTCTCTATGACCTTATCGTCGCGCTCGAATAATTTTATTGAATACCACCGCTGCTGTTCCTCGGGAAGATCATGTATGCAGGCTTCCTCGATGTGTGCGAGTGCGTGCTCTACTGCGCCGTCAAATCTGTGAACGGGTCCGCCGTGCTTTGTTTTTGCAGCAGAGATCGCTGCATCGGCAGCTTCGGAAACGCCGTCGCCGTTCAATGCGGAAATCTCAACGACCCTGCACCCGAGCGCTCCGGACAATTCTGCAAAGTCGATCTTATCGCCGTTCTTGCGGACGATATCCATCATATTCACAGCACATACTACGGGGATACCGATCTCTGTGAGCTGTGTCGTCAGATAAAGATTTCTTTCAAGATTCGTTCCGTCGATGATATTGAGGATAACATCGGGACGCTCATCAATAAGATAATTCCTCGCAACGACTTCTTCAAGTGTGTAGGGCGAAAGCGAATAGATACCCGGCAGGTCGGTGACGATAACGTCGCTGCGCTTTTTCAGCTTTCCCTCTTTCTTCTCGACAGTAACGCCCGGCCAGTTTCCTACGAACTGGTTCGACCCCGTAAGTGCATTGAAAAGCGTGGTCTTTCCGCAGTTGGGATTTCCCGCCAGCGCTATTTTTATACTCATGAACTTTTCCTCCTTGCGTCAGCAATAACTAACCTATATCCATAAATTAAAGAACTTCGACCATTTCCGCATCTGCTTTCCGGATAGAAAGTTCGTAGCCGCGGACGGTGAGTTCGATAGGATCACCAAGCGGAGCTACCTTGCGTATCGTGACTTCAGTCCCTTTTGTCAGACCCATATCCATTATCCTGCGCTTGACGGCGCCCTCGCCAGTGAGCTTTTTCACGGTGACGGTATCACCTATCCTTGCATCTCTAAGTGTCATGATTATCCCCCTCAGACCATTATTTTCATTGCGAGTTCGCGGCTGACCGCTACCCTTGTCTCCTTGACATTCACAATAAGATTTCCGCCGATGACCGAGATCACTATAACACTTCCACCTACCGAAAAGCCGAGATCTTCAAGATGTTTCCTGACATCGGGCGTTCCGCCGATACGTGTTATGGTGTATGTCTCACCTGCATTTGCCGATACCAATGGCATATATATCTGCCTCCTTGTGTCGATTAGTTGTTCCTAACTGTCAAATTGATTATACAACGCTAACCATTTCATGTCAAGACTATTTAAACAAATTCGGCATTATAGCAAATGGTTATGTTAATCTAACTGATATTTTTGTGCGATAGTTAGAATATGCAAATTACTTTGTGAATTCTCAAAATCTTATTGACATTCATAAAAATGGGATATATAATTGGGTTATACATATCTAACCTCAGAGGTGTGATCATGCTTACTGAAAATCAGAAAAAATATCTTATTACTATCTATTTTCTCGGACAGAACGGCGAAAGTGTACGCACCACCGATATTTCAAGCTTTCTTCACGTTGCAAAGCCGAGCACGGTAAATATGGTAAAAAAGCTCATAGATGAGGGACTTATCTATAAAGAGCCGTATAAGGAAATACGGCTGACACAAAAGGGGATTTCCGAAGCTAACGGACTTTTCACATCATGTGTCATATTACAGGATTATTTTACTTCCAGAGCCGGACTTTCTCAAGATAAAGCTAAAGCTGCGGGAATGATACTTTCTGCCGGACTTGATAAGGATTCACTTGATAAAATAGTTTGTTATGCTCTTTCACAGTGCTGAGCAGGATCGGAGGTAAAAATGAATACTGCCGAAAAGATCATGAAGAAAAAAACATTTATAAAACGTGAAGCCGACAAACTGCTTTCAAAGGCTGAAAGCGATAAACTCTGGAAAGTATCGACAGCGAGACTGAATAAGATACTTATCAAATATGCCGGACTTCCGAAAGGCGTACATACGCATACGGACAATTTTATTTTTCCTGCCGCTGCGATCTATCTGACATATACAAAAGCTGTCGGCAACGAAAAAGCTTACAGTATTATAGAACAGTCTGCGGCGATGAATGCAGGTTCCAAAGGAAAGAATCTCGCAAAGCTTATGAGGATACCGGGTATGCCCGATCTTTTTATAAAAATATGGGATCCGATGACAAGAAAAATGTTCGGAGCTTCCTGCGGATTCAAAAACAGGTTTTACCCGAAGAAAAAGGGCGAATATAGAATGGATATCCTTGAATGTCCGTATAACAGATATTTTACCGAGCTCGGATGCCCCGAACTTACAAAACTATTCTGCAAAAATGATGAACTGATGTACGGCGATCTGCCCGGATTGGAATTCATCAGAACAAGCACTCTCGGCAGGGGAGGGGAGCGCTGCGATTTTTATCTCAGAAGAGATCGT
>JAILFE010000259.1 GCA_024697725.1 Oscillospiraceae bacterium | reverse complement strand
TTTACGAAGACCTTATCGACAAGAAGTCGGTGCTTCTTGACATTGACGGCAGCAGCGGCGCAAAGAAATACTCGATCGCTGATATGTGGTTTTTGACACAGTTGGGTATTTTTGATAAAATGGGTTTTAAGTATGGTCCTTACACTCATAGTGATGATCATTTGGCAGAGGTTATCAGCGTTGGAAAGAAAGCGATACTTAACGGCAGCACCTCAGGCAAGTATGGTGATTATCCCTATGATGATTGGAAATGGACATACACGGTAGAGCCTGCAAAATGGGTAAATTCGGGAAGCAGCGGCTATGTGGAAAAAGTCATGAAATTTCCACAAAACAAAGGCTTAGTAGGCTCTTTTCCTCACAATGCTACATTCACTCTGCGATTTTCGGATTTCTCCGTAGTTCCGATACTTCCCGACAACACGGGGAAGAACTATGTCACCACAAGCACCGAGGATACTGCTGTGGGTGAACCGGATTATGTATATGAAATGACTAACACGACCCTTAAAGAAGGAAAGCTGTCGCAGAAGGAAAGCACGAGCTATTCAAATACGGTCACAAATACAGTGAACCATTCTACCCAGTATTCCTTTAAGGAGGGTATCGAATTTGGTGTTGAGCATGATGCGAGTGCAGTTGTTGTAGGTACAAAGCTCAGTGTCACTGTCTCCGCCGAGTTCCAGCAGGCTATCACGGACGGCTGGACAAAGGGCGAATCAAAGACCTGCAACAGCAGTGTGGATGGCAGCGGAGATATCCCCGTACCGCCGCATACAATAGTACGGCTCGAAAGACGCAAGACTCAGTCTGACACGGTCACGAGATACAACTGCCCTGTGGCTCTGAAATACAAGGTCGAAATGATCGCTAACTATATGGATGACGTCCATAGGATATTTACAACCAATTATACCTTTAACTATGATGCTGCGGCACAGCTCAAAAAACGTGCGATAGACGACGGCGGCGATCATTACGACCCCGAGAATATCAACTGGAACAAGGTATTGTCCGACAAGAACGTGAACAGCGCAGTCAGAATGATCGCTAATCATGTACCGATGTCGGGCGTTGGCGCAACTATCACACAGCACCTTGAGACCACCAACATCAGGGCGGTCACATCGCCGCTCTATCCGCTCGGGAAGACGGTAATGACTGCGCCCGATGCAAGCTTTGTAGTAAACGGCGGTATCAGTAATCAGAATTATCTGAAAGCGGAAATGAAGGTCGGGGATTCATATTCCACCTCTCTTCTGAATGTCAAGGGCTATGACACGAAGGGCGCGGAATACTACGGCTTTTCAAAGACCGCAGGTCACTGGGCAGTAGTCAATACGGACAACAGCGAATTTGCCGAGGGAGAAAGCCCCATAAAGCTCACTAAAGACGCTGTCAGCGGTCTTACGCAGTTCACGGCGGTAAAGCCCGGAAAGTGCAGACTTGTTTTCATGATAGACGAGAACACATATGCAAAGACGACCTCGCCTTTCACCTATACCAAAAATTCCGATCTTACCGGACGTGCGACAATGGAGATCACTGTCACCGGAGAGAAAGCGAATTTTGAGATAACCGGAGATTTTCACGGATATGTAAGTCTTGGCGACGACATTGTAAAGGCAAATCTCGAAGATTCCCTCGAAGTCTCCGCTTATGACAATACCGACATGGAAGTCGATGTCGATTATTACTGGCAGGCACGCGAGACCGCAAAGAAGGGTATAAAGGTATCTCCCGACGGAACTGTCGTGTTTTCCAAGGCGGGAACATTCCATGTCCGTGTTGTGAATAAGGACGACCCGAGCAACTATTCCTCGTGGTATGAGATAACGTCGGAACAGCTCGGAAACGATGATCTGGAGCTTGTACTCGATCAGGAATATGACATACCGGACGATAACAGCGTGTGGACAGTTACAGGCTCATTTACCGGACAGACAGGCATAGAGCCGGTATCTCTCGAAATAGAGGGCGGACTTGTTCCCGCCGTTTACGGTACTGACGGTAGGGAACTGAATGTAGATTACAAGTGGGAAAAACAGGAAAACAACGGAATGACACTGACCAAAGACGGATATGTGACCTTTGACAGACCCGGAACATATCACGTCCGCATAGCCTGCGGAAACTACTTCTCCGACTGGAAGGAGATAACAGCATATGGCGATGAAACATACTTTGATGTTGTTTTCGATACAAACGGCGGCACGACTGTTGCATCACAGACCGTTGACAGCGGAAAGACCGCATCAAGACCCTCAGACCCCGTGAAGATCGGTTATGCGTTTGATAAATGGTATTCGGATGCTGCTCTCACAAAAGAGTATGATTTCAATTCCGCGGTAACATCAGATATCACGCTTTATGCAGGCTGGAAAGCAGCGCCCGTAACAAAATACACAATAACCGCACCCGCAGGAGTAACGGTATCAGCGGCATCCGCACAGCAGGGAGACACGATCACCGTAACCATGAACGATCAGACGGTAGCTGTTCTCAATGCAGACGGACGTGAGATCGCAAGGGTGAGCGGATATAACGGCACTTTCACGATGCCCGCATCTGATGTCAAGCTGTTGGTCATCCCGACAAGCAATATGTTTGCCGGAAAGAATCCGAATTCGTATGTTTACGTTTATGACGCTGACATGAATCCGATAATGATGAGAGCCTCCAACACAGGCAGCATCACACTTAAGCTCGGCAGCGAGAACGCAGGAAAGGCAGTTACTCTCTACGCAGAAAAGAAATCGACAAAGGAAAAGCTTGCAGAAGCAACCGCAGATGAGGACGGAGACGTTACTCTCACGATAGACTGCGGAAAGAATTATACTCTGGTTATTGAATAACACATAACAAAAAGCAGAGTTTGCTCATCAACAAAAATACTCATTGCGAAGGATATAATCCTATGCAATGAGTATTTTTTTGAGCAGTATCTTTCTGTGATCTTTGAGTGCTACGGATAATTCATATTATAGCTGTTTTTACACCTGCATTCCAGATTGAACTGTACAAAAGCAACATAAAAGCAAATAAGCATTGACATAAGCTAATGAGTTGACCACAGTGCTTTTTATAATATACGATATCGGCAAATAATTATGTAAAACCTCTTGACAAGTGACCGTTCGTTCGCTATAATATAGATAAAGTGAACGAATGGTCATATCTTTAAGTCGGAGGTCGTTATGGGTAAAGATACAAGAGAAAGAATACTTATGGCTGCGCTTGAGCAGTTTTCACAAAACGGCTATGCAGGGACAAATATCCGTGAGCTTGCTGCGTCTCTCGGACTTGCAAAATCGTCAATGTACAAGCATTTTGAGAGCAAGGAGGACATCTGGAATTCTCTGCTCGATGAAATGATAGCGTATTACGGTGATCGGTTCGGTTCGCCGGAAAAACTGCCGCCTGTGCCGGATTCACTTGACGAGCTTGTTGCGATGACGATGCGCATGGTGGATTTCACGGTTCATGACGAAAAGGTAGAGATGACGAGAAAGCTGCTTTCGATCGAACAGTATCGTGATGAACGCGCACGGGAGCTTGCAACAAAGCATTTTCTGACCGGAACAAAAGAAATGTTCACCCACATCTTTGAGGGTATGATGAACAAGGGACTGCTGAAAAAAGACGATCCGGAAATGCTGGCGTTTGCATATACAACACCGATCTCCGCACTGATTCACTTGTGCAGCCGCGAGCCGGAGAAAACAGACGACGCAATAGCACAAATTGAAGCGTTCAGCAGACATTTTATCCGGGTTTACGGGCAGTAAAATAAAACATGACTGCCCGGGCATGGCTTGTTGCCTGCAGTGAGAAAGGGATGACAACGAATGGTTTTGGAAACGAAAAGACTGTTGCTTCGGGAAATGGATCCGGATGATCATCAGGCGCTGTTTCCGTTGCTCGGCGACCCTGAAACCATGCGGCATTATCCTTACACATTCGATGTGCAGCGTGTTAAAGATTGGATCGAATGGAACATGAACCGATATCAGAAGGACGGCTTCGGGCTGTGGGCTGTCTGCCTGAAGGAAACAGGTGAGCTGATCGGCGACTGCGGGCTGACACTGCAGAATATCAATGGAAAAACACTGCCGGAGATCGGCTATCATATACGCCGTGACTGCCAGCGGAAAGGCTATGCCGGAGAGGCTGCAAAAGCAGTCCGTGATTGGGCGTTCCGAAATACGGATTATCCAATCCTGTATTCCTACTGCAAATACACAAATGTACCTTCCATAAAAACAGCAGAATCCATTGGGATGCAATTTGTATGCGAATATCCGGATGAAACAAATGGAACGACCCATGTGTCGTCAATTTCAAGGAAAGAATGGCTGGATGAAATCACAGAGAATACAGTCTGATGAAGGAGGCAATAAAAATGAGCAAAAAAGCACTTGTCGTGATCGATATTCAAAACGATATTACAAAGCACTACAGAGATATTATCGACAATATCAATTCCGCTGTTGACTGGGCAGAGAAGCAAGGAATTGCCGTTATTTACATCAAGCATAATAATCTGTCTGCCGGTACACGCACATTCAAACCGGACACAAAGGGCGCGGAGCTTGTACCGGAGCTTAAGATCGTTTCGGATAATATTTTTGTCAAAACGAAGGCAAGCGCTCTTACAAGCGAAGCATTCTGCTCTTTTATCAAAGAGAACGAGATCGGCGAGTTTTATATCACCGGAGCAGATGCCACGGGTTGCGTAAAATCCACCTGTTTCAATATGACAAAATCGGGTTACACGGTCCATGTTATTTCCGATTGTGTGACCAGCTATGATTTAAAGAAGATGCCGGAAATGCTTGCCTACTATGCGGAGAAGGGCTGTGAGGTCAAGAATCTTGCCATCTACAGCGAAATAAAATATCAATACAAGAGATTGGAAAATAACAATTTCACTGGTCATTCATTGGATGATTTTGTTCGTCACCAGACTGTTACAGAGTGTTGGAGAAAGATAGACAACGATTGGAAGCTTGTGCCGAACGTCTATGAAGAAAACTGGTCGCAGGCGCAGTGCCAGGAAATAGCAGAAGACGTGGCGCATCATATAAACCTTGACCAGACTGGCTTTGGCGCGTTCGATGGCGAGCGGATCATTGGGTTCGCGACCGTCTCCCACCGTATATTCGGAGCTGTGGCAAGATATGTGCAGCTGGTTTGTTTTCAGATATCAGAGGAATA
>JAILFE010000157.1 GCA_024697725.1 Oscillospiraceae bacterium | reverse complement strand
TACGGAAAAGGAATCCGGAAGGCTTGGCGTGGGTATAGAAAATACCCGCAGAAGGCTTGAGCTCCAGTGCAAAGGAAGGCTGGAGCTGGATATCAGTGAAAACGGTTCGACAGCAAGGATAATAATCCCCGATGACCGGAGTAGCTGAAGACCGGAAAGGAGCAGAAAATGAAGATCCTTGTAGCAGATGACAACAGGCTCATAGTTGAAGATGTTATCGATGAGTTAAGTAAAATAGTTCCCGAGGCGGAATGCACAGGGACCACCGACCCGACAGGGATACTTCTGCTCTGTGCTCAGAACCGGTATGATGTCGTCTGCATGGATATAGATATGCCGGGTACAAACGGGATAGTCCTTGCAAAAAGGATACTTGACAAATACCCCCGCACCAATATCATATATATCACAGGATACATAGAGTATGCCGCCGAAAGCTATGAGACCTTCGCAAGCGCATTTCTCACAAAACCGGTCAGTACCGAGAGGCTTCGCAGGGCAATGGAGAATCTGCGTTTCCCTGTTTCGGTGATAACCGATGAGATGACAGACGAAAACTATTCGGTCAATACAGTGATAGGGAACAGGATAAGGAAATACCGTGAACGCAGGGCAATGTCGAGAGATGAATTCTCAGAGCTGATGGATGTTTCGATACAGACGGTCTACCGCTGGGAAAACGGCGAAAGGATACCGCCTGTCCAGACCATGATGAAGATCGCGCATATATTAGGTATCAGCACCGATGATCTTCTGAAGGATGACCAGGATCAGCGGGGCGGATGATCTATAGATATACGGCTATTCATTATCTGTTCGTGAGCACGGATAAAGGAAAATATAATGGTGCGCCGGCAGCAAACGGCGCGGAAAGGAAAAATCATGAAAAAGAAGATCATTATCAAAACAGCAGCATTTGTATCGGCAGTGCTTCTTTCGGCAGGTGTAGTATCTCTGCCTGTTTGTCAGGATACGGGGTTTGCAATAACCGCAGAGGCTGCTTCCTCCAAACTTGCAGCACCGTCATATGCTTTCTGCTCGAAAAAAAGTTCTGATTCAGCAGAGCTCATGTGGGGCAGCGTGTCGGGCGCAGATGCTTACAGAGTGTATAAGTACAATGCTTCATCAAAGAAATATGAATCATATAAGACCGTAAAAGGGACTTCCTGCACCGTGACAGGTCTCAAACCCGGCAAGAGCTACAGCTTTAAAGTCGCAGCGCTCAAAAAGTCCAACGGTAAATATGTTGCGGGTACAAAATCGGAAACTGTAAAGGTCAAGACACTTAAAGCCTTCAAAGCCGGCGATACAGTCAGCTGCTCGCTTTTTTCGATAACACTTCCCGCAGGCGCAGATTATGTCGTAGAGAAGGAGAAGAACAGCATATCCGTATATGACAGAGAAGCCAAAGAAAGCAACTGGGGCGGTTTTGCATTCAATGTGACTGCATATGCAAAGCCTTCCGATTACTCCGGAATGATGGATGCGAAGATCGGCGAGATGACAACTTCTTCCGGAAAAGTATATGATATCGTAGTGAGATATCCTTCCGATGTACAGTATGATGTTGAAAAGTACAGTGATATGCCTGCTAACTATGAGAGCCTTTATTACGGTTCCGAAGATATACTGAAAACTCTCGAATCCGGGAAGGGCGGCAGTTATGTTGCCGGTGCAGGCATGAAGGGCGAGGAGCTTTACGGCGATGTGCTTGCAAAGTATAAGACTGCTCTGGACGAAAAGTGGGATTCCAATAAGCTTGAAGATGAGGATATGAGCCCGGTCTACAATCAGATCGCTCAGTCGGAAAAAGGCAGTATACTGAGCAAGGTCGGCTATGCGTATTCCGATCTTAACGGAGACGGTATAGACGAACTTCTCATCGGTGAAGTTGCAAAGGGCAGCAAGGCAAATATGGTATATGATATATACACCATGGCAGACCGCAAGCCCGTCCATGCGGCAAGCGGCTGGTTCAGAAGCAGTATGTATCTCTTTGAATACGGCATGATCGCAAATGTATATTCCAGCAGCGCATATGAGAGCGGTGTCAGGATCCTTGAGGTCGTACATAACGAAGCCGCATTGTCCACACAGCAGGATTTCAGATACGATTACAGCGCAGATGAAGAAAACCCGTGGTTCATATACTACCTTGACGATGAAGAAGGCGAAAAGGTCTCCGAGGAGGACTTCAACCAGAGAATGTCCAATTACGGTGATTTTATCCATATTGATTTCACACCGTTCTCTTCACTGAAATGATGATACGGAAACAGCGGTAACACTGTTGTGGCGGATGCTCAAAAAAATGACATATCCCGGCTCCGGGATATGTCATTTTTAGTTTGCCGTTTGATCTGATACGGTCTCATGTCCGTATGCGGAATCTTGCTGTTCCTTCCGGACTTCCAGTGAGCTTTTCGGCTGCTTTTTCCAGAAGCTTCAGGGACAATGTATCAGTTGCTGTCTCAACGGGATCTCCGTTTTTCATCAGCGAGGGATATTTTGCTTCGAGAAGTATCTCTCCGGTGTCCTCGCTTACGCTCAGTGTGAGCAGGGCTTGTCCGTCCGGGATCTCTGCTGTCTTGGGAAGGATGCATGATGTGACGAGCTCCTCTGCGGCGAGACGGCAGTTATATGCCGCTTTGCGCCCGAGATACTGATGTATGCAGAAATCTTCAAGAGATGATGTCAGTTCATATATATCCGAATTTTCGCCGGAAACGGTATATTCCCAGTTCCTTATGCGGAAGATGAATCTGCGTGTGAGTTCATTCCGGGGGGCTTTGAATATCTGTTCCGGTGTCCCTTCTTCGCATATCCCTCCGTTATCCATGAACAGCACCCGTGTGGAAACATCACGCGCAAGCCGCATCTCATGAGTGACTATGAGCATGGTAAGTCCTGTTCCGGCAAGCTCCCTTATGACCGAAAGCACCTCGGATACCATTGTCGGGTCAAGAGCGCTTGTAGGCTCGTCGAACAGCATTATTTTCGGATGCATCGCAAGAGCGCGGGCTATTGCTACACGCTGCTTCTGTCCTCCCGAGAGCTCATCGGGATATTTTCTTGCCTTGCTGTCAAGTCCAACACGCTTTAATTGGGACATTGCCTCGTCATAAGCCTCCTGCGGCGTTTTTCCGAGTACAGACTGCTGAGGGAGCATTATATTCTCGACTGCCATTTTGTGCGGGAAAAGATTGAACTGCTGGAATACCATCCCCATTTTTCTTCTTACGGACGGAAGATCTGCTTTTTGAGAACAGATATCTTCACCGTCTATCAGGACAGAGCCTGAGGTGGGCGTTTCAAGGCGGTTGATGCATCGCAGAAGTGTGGATTTTCCTGTTCCCGACGGACCGATGATACTTATTACTTCTCCCTCTTCAACGGTAAGATCAACATTTTCGAGCGGAGTGACATCGGCATATTCTTTTCGCAGACCTTTTATCTCGATAAGGCTCATTCAGTCCACCCCCTTTATCCTGCGGCGGCTGCGCATAGCAAGATGCCGGATATCTATAAGCTCAAAAAGCTTTGTGATAAGGTTTGTCAGTATAAAATAGACCGCTGCGGTCACGAGCAGCGGGAAAAATGCTTCCATCGTGCGGCTGCGTATCAGGTCGCCTGCTCTTGTAAGATCGAGTACGGTTATATATCCTGCGATGCTCGTCTCCTTGAGCAGCATAACGAGCTGTGTCCTGAGTATCGGGAAATATATGCTTCTTGACTGAGGAAGTATGATCTCACGGAATGTGCGTGCTTCGGTAAATCCGAGAGCGAGCGCCGCTTCACGCTGTCCGCTGTCAACGGCGTTCACTGCATTCTGTATCACCCCGAAGCTCCTTGCACCGAAGATAAGCGAAAAACCACATATCGCCACCGCTTCGGCAGGCAGATCGGCTTTTGTGAATATGACATAGTACAGTACCATAAGTATCACTACTGCGGGAATGCCCGACATAAGATCCGAATAGACGGATATCAGTCCGTTTATGGCTTTATTGTTCCGTCTGCGTAGAAATACAAGGCAGAAACCTATGAGCGTCCCCAATGCTCCGGAAGCCGCCGCTGTAATCACGGTCACTCCAAGTCCGGACAGAAGCATTTTCCAGCGGTTGTCTGTAATGAATGTCCGCTCGAAGCTGCCGGAAAGCTTTTCAAAGAAACCTGTTTTCTGAGAATCTCCGCTTTCGGAGCGTACCATAAGCACGAATGATGCAGGTGCATAGTTGACAAAATCGACGGATTTCTCGCGTTCCTCGGTCACTACGATAGACCCCGCACCGAGGAGCGCCCTGCCGCTGTCCACCTCGGTCATGAGCGATGAGAATTCCATTCCGGTGAATTCAACATGAACATCGAGCTTTTCAGCCATAAGCAGTATCATTTCAATGTCAAAGCCTATGAGCTGACCGTCTGCACCGACATAGCACATGGGTTCGAGTGTATCGCAGACCGCTGCTTTTACGGTACCGTTCGCGCCCTGCCAGCTCTGTTCGGGTATGGTCTTGATGCTGTCATCAGCCCCCGTCCATTTGTCCCACAGCATAAGGCGCGTATCCTGCGGGATGCTGTCAAAGGCAGTCTGCCATTTTGCGCGTTCGGGACTGTTCTTTGCAAAGGCTATTCCGAAATCCGTATCACCGAGTGATTCGGGAAAAAGCTCGATTCCGTCATTCCGGTTCGCAATAAGCGATCCTACCGCATTGTTCATCAGATATGCGTCTATCCTGCCGTTTAAGAGTGCCACCGACATATCCGGAGCGCTGCTGAAATACTGTATCTCTCCGACATCAGGGATACGGCTGCGTACAAGCTCTTCAAAAGGAGCACCCGTTATCATTCCGACCTTTTTGCCGGAAAGCTCATCGAAAGAATGGTACTGCGGTTCCGATGCGGCAGCGCAGAGCGGCGGGAATATTACCGACAGCAGGAGAAATACCGTCAGAAAGAATGATAAAGACCTAATGCGCTCATTTTGTTGATGTCTGTCACACCGTCTCTTGTTTATGTTTGATCTCATTTTCAGTTTGTACCTCATTGTATTATTTCTGTATATACAGTTTAGTGTTCTGTACTCCCGTAAAAATCGCTTTTCCTTACTGCGATCGTTATCCCTCCGCGGTATATCGGATCGGAGAAAAGGACCGATTCCTGTCTTGCTGAGGTTATTGTCACAGGATCCGCGCCGATATCATATTTCCCGGAAGAAATGCCTTCAAGTCCCGATGATATGTTTTCCTGCTCAAATCTGACCGAATACCCGTATTCACGGCAGAACATATATATAAGCTCGATGGCATAACCGACAAGTTCTCCGTCTGATATGTACGCAAACGGAGCATTCGTCGGAATAACAAACACGACAAGTTCACCGTTTTCTCCGCTCAGCTCCCTGTCGGATATTTTAGCTGATCCGTTATTGTCGAACCATTTCTCTTCCAGCTCCTCGAGAGAACCGTCTGTAGTCATACCGGCAAGCATCAGGTTGAACTGGTCGCAGATCATACTTCCTTTTTCGCTGTCCTTCTGAAAAACAAAGCTGTACAGTTCTGCTTTCAAGACCTCATCTATATACGATATTTCAGGGTCATCTGCCGTCACCATTCTGAGAATAGGTTCGTCGCTGATAAAGCAGTCTATATCACCTTTGGAAAGTGCGGGGATAAGGTCACCGAGACTGTCATAATAGCGATATTCGCTCCCCGGGAAATATTTATACGACTGTTCTTCAAAGCTTGACCCTTTCAGTATCCCGATCTTTTTTCCGAGATAATCCGAATATCCGGGTTCCCTCTCAACTATCGCCGCAGATGCAGCGGATGTTTTGTGCTTATTTATTGATATCGCCATAACAACTGTCGCTGTCAGTACAAGGATAACAATGATCACGGCGAGCTCTCTTTTTTCCTTCTTATTCATAATGCTCCTTTGAGACCTGTCCGGCGTCCTGTCATCAGACAATGCCGGTTTTATGCTGTTTTAGTGTCTAAGATTATTATATCATAGCTCTCGGAGAAATCAATATCATCATATACCGGTGCTTTTAGAACATATTGACGGAAAAGCATAAAAATTTGTAAAAAATTAACGAAAACCATGCTTTTAACCGCAGCGGTGATTGACAATATCATTATGTTATGTTATAATCAATCATTAAGACTAAAATGGGATATCTATACATATACTGCCCTCTGTTGCAAAATGTCATTCGGATATTTTGCGGGCTGCTCCGCAGCCGATCTGCGGCTTTACAGAGGCGGTATATCAGATCGTTTCGCGAACTGAATATCGGAGACAATTATATGAACGGATACGATTCAAAAATGACAGCCTCTCTGTTCTGGAGACTCATCCCGGTACAGATGCTCCTTATAGTGATAAGCGGAATAAACTCTATCCTGGATGGTATCTTTGCAAGCAATTTCATATCTGTTGATGCTATGGCTGCTATCGGACTGTTTATGCCTGTACTTAAAATGCTCGATATGATAAATGCTCTGCTTGTAGGCGGTTCACAGCTTCTCTGCGGAAGGTTCCTCGGAGCCAATATGACAAAGCGGACAAAAGGGGTATTTACCCTTGATATACTTACTGCTGCGGCGGCAGCCGCTGTCCTGACGCTTGTCCTTGAACTGCTGACGGGACAGGCAGCTTCGCTTCTGAAAGCACAGGGAGCCGTCAGGGATGATCTAATGCAGTATATACGGGGCTTTTCCGTAGGCATCTTCCCGTTTCTCGTCGGAACTCAGCTGACATCGTTCCTCCAGCTCGAAAAGCAGGAAAAACGAACATATACTGCGCTTATTACGATGTTCGCTTCAAACTGCATCCTTAATTTTCTGTTTGTCTATGTACTGAAAATGGGATTCCTGGGGCTTGGACTTTCAACAGGCATAGGGAACTGGATATTCTGTGCGATCCTTTCATCGTATTATTTCAGGGGCAGACCGATGATATCATTTGATATAAACTCGCTTACGCTCTCTGATCTTCCGCAGCTCATCATATCCGGAGTTCCTACAGCAATTATCCATTTATCACAGTTTTTCAGAGGACTTGCTTTGAACAGCATTATTCTGGACAACGTGGGGGATGTCGGGATATCTGCTTTTTCGGCAGTACAGACTTTCGGAAACATCTACTGGGCTGCACCCGCGGGAGTGACCGCTGCTGTGATGATGCTTGCGAACGCCTGTGCAGGCGAAGAGGATAAGGAGGGGCTTGTACGGCTTTTCAAGGTGTTTGTTACAAGAGGCATAACGTTTGTTTCTGTACTTTCACTGGTTTTCATAGTTCTCAGCGTACCGCTCACGAATATATACTATCATGATCCGTCAAGCGAGGTCTACCGGATGACACTGAGAGGATTCATGCTTTTTCCGTTATCCACGCCGCTGAGTGCCTTGTATGTCGGACAGGCATTCTTTCTGAACAGTCTCGGAAGAAGATCTGCGGTTAATCTGCTGAATATTACCGACGGATTCGTTGGCGTCGTGATACTTTCGCTTATTCTTGTGCCTGCTCTCGGGATGAACGGGATATGGGCAGCGCAGATAGGGAACGGATTTGTGACCTTTGCCGTGATAATCATTAATTCCTTTATATGCAAGAAGTGTTTTCCCCGTTCGGTTACAGATTTTCTCACTGTTCCCGATGATTTCGGGGTGAGCGATGACAAGCGCATCACTATTTCCATACACGACATGGATAAGGTGATGAGTGTTTCCAGAGATGTTGAGACTTTCTGTCTGGCAAACGGCATTGATGAAAGACGCGCCAAGTTCTCGGCGCTGTGTGTGGAAGAAATGGCAGGAAACATCGTGACTCACGGCTTTTCTGACGGAAAGCCGCACAGCATAGATATGCGCATCTCGTGCATCAGGGATGATCTTGTGATTTGTATCAAGGATAACTGTATCCCTTTTGATCCTGCTGAGACCGCAGAGCTTTTTGATCCCGAGGATATCTGCAAAAATATAGGTCTGCGTCTTATCAGCAGGATATCAAAGGAAATAAGCTACCGCAACACGCTTGGACTGAATATACTTACGATAATCGTATGATGCCGTAATATCCGGTGTTTACAGTTCACATACGGAGGTACCGATAAAAATGCTTCAGATGAAGAACTCTATTTCCGAAAAACAGAATTTTGCTCCGCTGATGTTGTGTATCGGCGGGATAACTGTAAATATACTTTTCAGTAAACTGGTATCTCTTCTGAATCTTCCTGTGACGCTGTATCTTGATTCTATCGGAACAGTCATAGCAGCCGTTCTCGGCGGCACTCTTCCGGGCGTTATAGTCGGCTTCGGAACAAATCTAGTACTCAGTATCTCCAATCCCGTCACACTGTACTACGGTATAATCAACGTATTGATAGCAATTGGCGCTTCGCACATGGGGGAAAATAAAAAACTGAAAAAGCCTGCCGGTATCATAACGCTGATAATAAGTCTTGCGCTGATCGCCGGAATACTGAGCACGCTGATACCGTGGTTCATGGAAAGTCTGACATTTGACGGCGAATCACTGAGCAGGGATATTTTCCGGACCGGGTATTTCAGTCAGTTCTTTTCCAACATCATATCCAAACTGCTGATCGAAATACTGGACAAGTCGCTCACTGTTATCATCGCATTGCTGCTTGTGCGGCTGATACCTGAGAAACACCGGGGCATATTCAGCTTTAAAGGCTGGCTGCAAACGCCGCTTACCGACGATGAGGTGATAAAGAACGACAGATCAAAGATACGTGTTCTGTCTCTGCGTATAAAAATGCTGATAGTTCTTATGATCTCACTTTCTGCCGTAGCCGCAGTCGGAACGATGATAAGCGCAAGAGTATATTACAAAGCGATGATAAACGAGCATACTGCCATTGCACAGGGTACGGCAAAGCTCGCTGCAAAGGAACTCGACGGTGACAGTATAGAAGGCTATCTCGCAAACGGAGGGGATTCGGACGAATACCGCAAGACAAAGCAGCTTCTTGAGGATATACTTTACAGCTCGCCGGAGATATCGTATCTGTATGTCTATAAAATGGAAGAGGACGGCTGTTTTGTAGTTTTTGATATCGATACCGAAGATACACCTGCAAACGATATCGGAGAAAAACTGCCTTGTGAGGATGGATTTGTTCCTCTGCTTCCGAAGCTTCTGTCAGGAGAAGCAGTAGATCCGATAATCACAAATGATGATTACGGTACCCTGCTTACTGCTATGGAGCCCGTATATGACTCTGCAAACAAATGTGTATGCTATGCAATCGCCGATGTGGATGTCGAGAAGCTCAACAGCGCCAAATACAGCTTTCTTACGGAGATGATAACGGTATTTCTGTGCTTTCTCATAGTGATATGTGCTTTTGCGATATGGCTTTCGGATTATCATATCATTTACCCGATCAAGTCTATAACGATGGACATAGACAGGATAGCGGATTCCGGCGATACTCAGGAAAGCATGGATAACGATGTAAAGAAGATAAGGAGCCTGAGGATACATACTGGCGACGAGATAGAACAGCTTTATCAGTCTCTGTGCAGCATGACGCGCAACCAGGCTGAACAGATGCGCAGGATAAGAAAACTCTCCGAGTCAACGGAGAAGATGCATGACGGTCTGATAATAACAATGGCGGATATGGTCGATAAACGTGATTCCGATACCGGTGCCCATATCCAGAAAACAGCAGCATATGTCAAGATAATCGTTAAAGGACTGAAGAAAAAGGGCTTGTATCCCGAGAAGATGACCCCGAAGTTCATGTCTGATGTGGTGCGCTCCGCACCTCTCCACGATGTCGGAAAGATCAATATCCCCGATAGTGTCCTCAATAAGCCGGGCAAGCTGACGGACGAGGAATATGAGATAATGAAATCGCATACCACTGCCGGCAGAGCAATAATGGAGCACGCCATTGTCTCGGTCGAGGGGGACAGCTACCTTAAAGAAGCGATGAATATGGCGGCATATCACCACGAACGCTGGGACGGCAAGGGATATCCAGAGGGACTGCACGGAGATATGATACCGCTGTCCGCAAGGATAATGGCAGTCGCGGATGTGTTTGACGCACTGACTTCCAAGCGTGTATACAAGTCAGCGTTTTCTCTTGAAAAGGTGCTTTCCATACTTGAAGAGGGGAAAGGCAAACAGTTTGACCCGAAATGCGTCGATGCATTTATGGATTCGCTGGACGAAGTAAAAGAGGTCCTCCGGAAATACAACCCTGAAATATAAGGTTCATCAGAACGAAAGAGGTATATTGAATGACAGAGCTGATAAGAGCGCATCAGTTGGATATCATGCTTTTCCTGTGCGGAGCCTGCGGTATGCTGATACTGCTGCTGCTCATGACAAGGTCGATCACAAAGAGAAGAAAGCGGGACATTCTTCTTATGGAGATCATGGCTCTGCTTCTGCTGTGGTCCGACAGGCTTGCATATATATACGCGGGCGATCCGAGCGTTATGGGCTATTTTATGGTCAGGATAAGCAATTTTATGGTGTTTTTCCTGACCCCGGGCATAGCATTCGGTTTTTACCGGTATCTTAGCGGTGTGCTTACGACCGAAGGAAAGGTGTCGTCACTGCCGGCAAGAATGAAAGCAGTCGGCGTGATCTCTGTTTTCGGGATGCTGCTTGCTGTTGTATCGGCTTTTACCGGGCTGTATTACTATTTTGACGAAAACAATCTCTACCACAGAGGCAGAGGTTTCCTTATCGCATATATCATACCCGTAGTGGCACCGTTCATTATGTATACGGTAGCGATACAGTACAGAAAACTGTTCAGCAGACAGATGTTCATCACGCTGACAATGTATTTATTTGTACCGGTCATCTGCGGGGTGATACAGATATTCACATACGGGATATCCATTGTGAATATGGCTATGGTCGCCGTATCTCTGTCCCTTTATATCTCCACTTACGTAGACATCAACTACGCTGTCGAACGTGCCCACAGGCTTGAGATATGGAATATGAAGGACGAGCAGAGGCGTATGCAGAAGCTGTTCGACCAGACAGCGACAGCCTTTGTATCCGCGGTCGAGAACAGGGACGATTTCATGAAGGGAAGGGCTGTGCGTACAGCCTCTTACGCTAAGAGGATAGCAGAGCTCAGCGGAAAATCCGATGAGGACTGCCAGAAGGTATATTATGCCGCTCTGCTGCATGATGTCGGAATGATAGGCATACCCGATGCAGTGATAAAGAACGGAAACGACCCCTCGGGTCCCGACCGTGAGATAATTATGAAAAAGCCTGTGATAGGCAGGGAGATTCTTTCCAGCATTACCGAATACCCCTATCTCGCACAGGCGGCTTATTACAGCCATGAAAGGTATAACGGTTCGGGTTATCCGGAAGGGCTCAAAGGCACTGATATCCCGGAGATAGCAAGGATAGTTGCGGTCGCGGACGCCTATGTGATTATGACGACAAAGAAAAGATACCGTGATGCCCGCCCCGATCTGGTAGCAAGGGAAGCGTTCGTCAAAGGCTCCGGAGAAAAATTTGACCCGGTATTTGCCGATATCATGGTACGTATAATCGACTCGGACAAAAAGACCGCTTCGGAGGAAGATGCCGCATCTGCGGGAACGGGATTATCCTGCGGGGAATACCGTGACAGCATATCGGACGGGATCAATGTTGATAACAATGTCAGACGCATCAGCTTTGAATGTGTTCCGAACAAAAAAAGTGACGACGAATTCAGCTCGCCCTCGATAATCCTGTACGATTCGTTCGATAACCGTGTACACAATGATGAGAAATCGATCAAAGAGAATCATTATTACGAATACGGCGAATTGTGGTTCGATGAGCATATGATATCAACGGGGATACGCAAGTCAGAGATCAGAAGGCTCGATAGGAAAGAAAATCCCGCCGGAGGTACAGGATATGAGATCATAGCTGCAAAGTTTGAGGATCACGTAAGGCTTGTAATGAGCAGTCCCGCACTTGAAAAAGAAGTTATCATCGCTCTGCCGGACAGTTCAAGATCGGTCTATATCGGACTGACGGGCGAACACTGTGAGATCAAAGGAATAAATATCACAATGACCGGAGAGACAGTATCGGATGGTGATATCCCGTGTATAGCCGAGGCTGTCAGCTATACGGATCATCTTGAATCGGATATCGGGAATATCCAGGCTGACCGCACAAGGTCGGCATCTACCGAAGGTATTGAGATAGACGGCAGATTCAGGCTGGCTTTCCATACCATGAGCCTGCCGGGTGCAAATCTTATCTGGCACTGTCCGTATATCGTGCTGTTTTCGTCCGATAACGGAATGGTCGGCGGGGAAAACTACCGTGAATATGCTCTGATAAAGCTGAACGGCGAGAACGAAGAAGTCAGCAGAAATTCGCAGAACAAGTTCACAGTCAGAAGAAATGATGATTTCCCCGGCTGGGATGTATGGCTGGAGAAAAATAAGGAAGGTATGGAATGTGAAGTTTCGTTTGAACGCAAGAATGGCTATGTGATCGTAAAAACAGAAAATCTTGGCATTGAGTTGGATTGTATCACGGAAACAGATCCGTCCGTGAAGGTATATGCGGCTCTGACGGGCGATCAGGTCGCTCTGACGGATATCAGGTTTTTGTAATAACAGAAGTGCGCGGCAGGACAATGATCTGCAGCGCACTTTTCTTTTCCGCAGGACAAAAAGAGAACGCCCGCGGAAATGATATCTTCGCAGACGTTCACAAAAGGGCGGCTTCCATGCCTACCCTGCCGGAGAGATGCGCATCCCTGCCGTCAAAGACGACCGCGTAAAGACGGCTGCCGTAGCGGACGGCTTTTACGCTCTTCATTGCTCCGTACAGCGGATGATCGTCCATACAGCCCCACAGGAGAAGACTGTTATTCTGCATACAGGCTACAGTCCTGAGAAAGCGCCTGCACAGCTTCGGGTCATTGTCCTTTATGTAAAGGAATGAGATAACGCCGTGGTCGATGATCTTGCCCTCTTTCGGGAAAGGGGGATAGCCCAGCAGCGAAGTCGGCAGGTGAGACAGCGGGCGGAATATCCCTCCGTAAGAGGACAGGCGGTACTGTTTCGTCATTCGCTGGTCACCCGCGAAGCAGCAGGCGATGATCTCCCCGTCACTTCCGCGCAGGGAATAGAACTGCTTGTCGCCAAGTCCCCGCAGGCTTGTATCCGAGGGGGCGAGCGCAAAGCCGGAAAAATATGTTTTCATCAGCCTGTCAAGACCATCTGTCATGCCGCACTCAACGGGGAGTATGTTCTTTGCGCCGTTGAAGCAGAATGTCGTGTAATGCCCGATATAGCGGTACTCCGGCATATTTTTGCGCCTTTTCTCCATCATGCGGATAACGGGTGTATTGTCATCGAGTATAGTCGTGTAGCAGCAGGTGCAGTCGGAGAGTTGTTTGCCGAGGAACTTATAGGCGCGGGCGATAAAAAAGATATGCTTCCGGTAATCGCTGTGTATTTTCAGTCCCGTAAGATAGGAGCAGCGGGTAATATCTCCGTCAAGAAAGCACCGCTGTACGACCGCTCCGCCCACCGCCGCGATGCGCTCCCGTTCGTTGTCACGGACTACGAGGATACGTGCTTCATCGCCGTCGGCAGCGAATGAGGCGAGCGGTTCGGGACGGAGATACTGCACGGAAAGTCCGCCCGAAAAGCTGCCGCTCTCGAATATCTCACGTATCCCGTCATTATCGGCGGGCACGGCAAGTCTCAGGGTGTATCGGTCATTTTGGAAGTTCATCAAGATTCTCTCCGATCGGGACGTTCATTTTCTGGTCGATCTCATCGCCGAGCCGCAGATTCATCCCCCAGAAAAGTCCCCACATAAGCGGTGACGTTCTCCCCAGCGAAGCGAATCCGCGGGAGAGCACCGTCTTCGGCGCGGAAAACTCCTTGCGGGCGTCCCTGCAAAGGCGCGAGAGCTTTTCGGCGGAGAGCTTTTTCGGGTGGAACGCAAGCTCGCCGTAGTTATAGCCGTCGGCAAGCCACCACTTGTCGTATATCAGCCTGTTATCGGCTTTGAGACGGTCGTAGAGGGGAGTGTTCGGGAACGGCAGCAGATGATTGAACGCCGCTGTGTAGAAATTGTGCTTTTTGGCAAACTCCAGTGCGTCCTCGATCGTGCGCTCGTCGTCGTTGTCGTAGCCGAAAACGAACGTCGCGTATATGCCTATACCCGCGTCGTGTATGCGCTCCACCAGCTCGTCGCGCTCGCCGAGCGCATAGTTGAAGGACTTGTTCATCTGACGGAGATTCTCTTTGTTCAGGCTCTCGAAGCCGATGAGGATTATCTCGCAGCCGCTGTCCTTCATGGCTTTAAGCAGCTTTCTGTCCTTTGCCATAGAGAGAGTTCCCTGACCTGCCCATTTCTTATCGAGCGGAGTGATCCTCCTGAAAAGCTCTGCCGCGTTTTTCCTGTTCGCCACGAGATTATCGTCAACAAGGAAGATGTAGCGGTTCTTTGAGCGTCTGAGATCTTTCACCACAAGATCGTGTGAGCGGCAGTAGTAATGGCTGCAATAGAATTTTGATATAGAGCAGAATTCACATCTGTGTATACAGCCGCGCCCTGTTTCCACCAGCGAAACGGGCAGATACGGCTTGCCTCTGAAAATGCTCTTGTCGGGTGATATGTCATACTCCGCGGTGACGCCGGTATAGCGGCGTTTCAGGGTGCCGTTCTTTGCATCACTGAGCATCTGCTTCCAGACGGTCTCGGCGTTTCCTATTATTACGCTGTCGCAGTAAAGCCCGGCTTCCTCGGGGCAAAGAGTAACATGATAGCCGCCCATGACCACGGGGATGCCTCTCTCGCGGAATCTCGCCGCGATACTGTAGCTGCGCTTTGCGGTATATGTCTCGACAGTGATGCAGACAAGGTCGGTGCGTGTATCATAGTCGATAAGTTCAAGACGGTCGTCAAACAGCTCGGTCTCGATATTTTGCGGAGTGAGAGCCTTCAGCTGCGCGATCGTCAGAGGCTCCATTTTCCAGGTGCCGATATATTTTTTGCCGGGCTTTTTGCCGATAGCGGGAAGAATAAAAGTCACCTTCAAGATACTCACCTCACAGAACAGGTATATCCGAATTGTCGCACATGACATCGCGCGTGAACTTATGCCATTTGCCGGCATAGCCCTTGTACCCCATATTTACCGGAAAGGATATCGCCGGGCTGAGCCTGAACGGAGCCAGACGTTTGAGGATATTCCCCGTCGAATAGGTCATGCGCCAGGCGCGGTCGGTCCCCTCTTCAAGCTGCTCGCGGGTCATGAGCTTCGGCTCGAAAACGCAGTGCTGGACATCGTACATCGCCCAGTTGCGCTCGGTGATGCGTCCCTCGGCTTCAAGCTGATCGTAGAACGCAGTGCGGGGGTAGGGGGTAAGTATAGAATAGCGGGGCAGATCGATCTTCGCCTTGATGACCATTTCGACGGTTCGGTCGAACACGCTGGTGTCCTCCTCGTCGCCGCCGAAGGCAAAGCAGCCCTGCACGAGTATGCCGTTGTCGTGGAGCTTTTTCATCAGCTCGACATAGTTGTCAACGCGGTTGTGTCCCTTGTGGATGTATTTCTGCGACTCCTGTGTGATCGACTCGAAGCCGATGAGCAGTCCCCGGCAGCCGCTTTTGCTGAGCACCTTTATAAGCTCTTCGTCCACGCCGATCGACGATGTGACCAGACCCATCCAGATCATTTTCAGCGGTATCATTGCGCGGAAAAGCTCCAGTGCGTATTTCCTGTCGGTGACGAGGTTCACGTCGGGGAAAAGTACGTGCTTTGACCGGAGCGCTTCTATTTCTTCTATGACCTCCTTCACCGGGCGCTTGTAGACGCGCTTTCCGAACGCCGCGGGGTAGGCGCAGAAGGTGCAGTTGTGCATACAGCCGCGTATCGCTTCAACGGTGTTTATCGTGATATAGCGGTTCTTTTTCAGCAGCTCTCTGCGGGGGTGAGGTTTGCCCTCTATTGTAAAATCGCAGTTCTGATTATATATCTTTTTATAGTCGCCTTTGACGTAATCGCGCAGGAACCGTGGAAAGGTCTGTTCGGAAAAGCCCGTGAAGATAACGTCGGCGTGCTGCGCGGCTTCGTCAGGGAGCATAGAGGGATGAACGCCGCCAAGAAAGACGGTCTTGCCCTTCTTTCTGAAATAATCCGCGTAGGCATAGCAGCGGGGAGCGGTGCCCGTTATGCAGGTGATGCCGATGATATCCGCGTCGATCTCGAGGGGTATCTTTTCTGCTGTTTCGTCGTATATCACCACCTCTGCGCCGATGTCTTCGGGCACGAGCGCTGCAAGGGTCGTCAGCGTCAGCGGCGCATAATGGAGCGACTTTCCGAAACTGCCGGTGTAGCGGTGCATGGCGCCCGCGGGAGCAAGCAGTGCAATTTTCATGGCTTTTCCTCCGATCCGAAATACTTTCTCCAGCCGCTTTTCGTGCTGAGAAAGGCGGGTTTGATATCTCCGAGGCGCATTCCCCCGGACGCGAGCCGTTCCAGATATACCCGCCCGGGCTCGCCGTTCACATGAACGACCTCCGCCATACGGAGCTGGCCGAGGCTGCGGCAGTAATCGTAGTGATAGCTTACACGCAGCGCTTTGTCGAGCTCATAGTCTGTGACCGATGCGGCATTGGTGTAGAGAGTATACCCCTTGCCTTCGGGTGCCAGCAGACAGAAACTATCGGCAATGCCGAGCACCTTACATACTCCGCGGACGAAATCCTCTGTCAGCTTTTCACCGCAGAGATCGCTCGATATGCCGCGTCTGCGAAGAAAGCGTATCCTCGGCGGGCGATCCTTTTCCGTATCGAGAACCCTGACGATATCGCCCGTCCTGTAGCGGTAAAAGCCGCCGCCCGTCGTGACGATGAGCTCGTACTCGCCGCGTTCAAGACGGTCGGCTGTGGATATCCTGCCGTCCGATATCCTTAGAAATTCAAAGAAATGCGAACCTATGCTCAGCCGCGCCCCCTCTTCACCGACCAGCGGCAGAGAAGCAAAGCATTCTGTGGCAAGGAGCCCCTTCGGCTGGATATACACGCCGTGGAAAAGCCTTCCGAGCTCCTTTGCGTCCTCTGCGGCGCTGCCGTCAGCCCAGCAGCTTATGAGCCGCAGCCCGCAAAACACCTTTTCAAAGCAGCCGTTCTGTGCTGCCGCGAGCTGTTCCCTGCATTCAGGCAGCTCTCGCAGGAGCTGCGGAGCGTTGTCCCCGATATAGCGGCAGAGTATCGTCAGAAAAGTGGGGTTCCACACCGATATCAGCGTCAGACGGGGACACCTCAGGAGCTGCACAGCCGTGTCGTGATAGAACTGCTCGGTGCTGCGCGTGAACTTCACCGAGCCGTCCACTGCGAATATCCCACGCATAAGCAGCTGCTCGAATACGCCGAAATAAGCCGAATCCTCCTCGAATCCGACAGGGATTCCCGCAGGGGTGTATGTTTTTCCCGCCGTGACAGGCGTTATCGACCAGTAGCTTTTCCCGCCGCACAGTCCCGGGATATTGGTATAAAGATCGCACAGCCACGGGCGGATACCGCGCTGAAACTCTGATTGCAGTGAACGGGTGTAGGGTATCAGCTTTTTCCCGCCTGAGGAACCGCTCGTCGGCTCGAACAGCTTCACGGGCTCCGTGGTGAGAACGGAGCTTTTTCCGTCAGATATCATTCCGATATACGGCTCGTAGTCCTCGTAAACGGTCAGCGGGACGCGGCGGGCAAATTCACGGTAGCTGCGAATCTCCCCGAATCCGTATTTTCTTCCGTATATCGTCCCGGCGTTTTTTTGCAGCAGCGAGTACAGATACCCGAGCTGCACCCTGCGGACGTTCTGCGGTGCGATGAATCTGCGGTAATCATTCCGATACATCAGACGGCAGACGCGGTTCAGAAGCGGAGCCGTATTCATCGCAGACCGAGCCTTTCGGGCATACGCGGACGGAGCATATCCTCATCGATCTTTGCAAGACACGCGAGATCGTTGCCTATGACATATCCGGGATCCTTCTCGCAGAAGAAAGCTATATCCGCGTTCTTTCGCCGCCTTTCGGGTATCTCTCCGATGTTGGGTTTGAGCCTGTCCTTTTCGTGCCTGTACTCTATTACCCCCGTTGCGGGATCGTATTCCCCGGGGTAAAGCGCCGAAGCGTAGGCGTCGATGATGCTTTTCTCCCGTGCGGGCGTTCCGGTGCGGCAGTTCGGATAGAACTCCCTCCACATCAGCGGGAGTATGCCGTATGTCCTGTAGCCCTTGCAGATAAGGAACCAATAGAACTCATCATACCTTTTTGCGTACCTGAACCAGAAGTTTGCAAATATACGGAAAAGCCCCGTCTGTCCCCAGTAGTCGCGCCTGATGATCGTATCACCCGAGAATATGCCGTGAACTGTCTCCCCGCCGATATCGACATCAAGCAGCTTCTGTGTGGTGAATCCGATTATTTCATTATTGTCGCGCAGCACAAGACAGTAGTCCTTGTCGGAAAAATCCCGTCTGAACACCTGTTCATCCATGTTGTCGTAATACTTTTTCATGAGATCAAAGCATTCTCTGATCTCGCTTTCTGTAATATCCGGAACAGGGATCACACCGCCTGTCATACGCCTTCTCCTTTCC
>JAILFE010000133.1 GCA_024697725.1 Oscillospiraceae bacterium | reverse complement strand
CTCCTTGCCGCCGCGCAGGATAACGGCATTTCCCGCCTTCAGGCAGAGAGCGCCCGCATCTGCGGTAACATTCGGTCTTGATTCATAGATTATGCCGATAACGCCCATAGGCACACGTACTCTTGTTATCTCCATGCCGTTAGGCCGTCTTATGCCGTGATCGACCACACCTACGGGGTCGTCAAGTCTTACGAGCGCATCGAGCCCGTCTGCGATCCCGTCTATGCGTTTCCTGTCAAGTCTTAGCCTGTCCTGCATCACCTTTGAGATGCCGTTCTCATCGGCTTTTTCGAGGTCGAGCCTGTTTGCGGCTATAATATCATCGGCATTGTCACGTAGTGCCTTTGCCATTGCGGATATTGCACTGTTTTTCAGTGAGGTATCTGCCACAGCGAGGAATTTTGCGGCTTTTTTTGCTTTTGCGCCGAGTTCTTCAACATAAGTCATGGTATTTCATCCTTTCGGTGTTCAGTGTTTACAGTATCTTGCATCCGGGGAGAGCTTTTGCGAGCTCTTCGAGATCCTCCCCGGTGAACAGGGTCTTGTCGAGCTTTAATGTAACAAGGCTCTTTGCTTCGTAAAGCGGGCTGAGGTCGGTTATAGTATTCTGGCTGAGGTCGAGCTCGCGGAGCTTTTTCAGACCGCCGATAGGGGTGATATCCTTGATGCTGTTGCTGTCGAGGAAAAGGCTTTCGAGCTCTTTCAGCCCTTCAAGAGGGGATATATCGCTTATCCAGTTTTTGCCGAGGTCGAGCTTTTTCAGTACTCTGAGCGAGGAAAGTACGCTGATATCGTATATCTTATTGTCCGAGAGATCGAGAGCCTCCAGCATGGCAAGGCGCCTGAGCGGAGAGATATCCTTTATCCCGCAGCCCGATGCGTGCAGCTCTTTGAGAGCTATCAGCCATGTCAGCGGTGTCAGATCGCTTACGCTGTTTTTGTCGGTATTGAGAGCCGAGAGCCTTGTCATTCCCGAAACGGCTGAGATATCCTTTATCTTATTGTACGAGATATCGAGCACGTCCATCTTTGTCAGTCCGGAAAGCGGTGTGATATCCTTTATCCTGTTGCCAGACAGATCGAGAGATGTCAGCTTAGTCAGTCCCGAAAGCGCGGAGATATCGGATATCTCGTTGTTTTTGAGATCCAGTTCACCGAGCCTTGTCAGCCCCGAAAGAGAGGAAATGCTCCTGATGCGGTTCTTTGAGGCGGACAGCTTTTTCAGATTTTTCAGGTCTTCAAGAGAAGCGATGCTTTTTATCTGATTGTTCGAGATATCGAGCTCCCGCAGTCCCGTCAGCTTTCCGAGCGCTTTTGTATCGGTGAGCTGATTGTTTGCGATACCGAGATATTTCAGCTTTTTAAGTCCGCCGAGAGCAGAGATGTCGGTAATATTGTTTTTCGAGATATAAAGCTCTTCAAGCCCTCTGAGCTTTGCAAGCGGGGAGATATCGGACAATGCGTTCCCGTTGAGATTCAGCCCGGTGAGGCTCTTCATGCCTTCGAGGGCGGAGATATCTCTGATATAGTTTTCTCCGAGATTAAGCTCACAAAGGCTGTCAAGCCCCGCAAGCGGCGTGATATCGGAGATATAATTCCCGTATACTGACAGCTTTTCAAGATTTGTCAGCCCAGAGAGCGGCGAAAGATCGCCTAACTTGTTATTGCCAAGGTCGAGCACGCGCAGCTCTGTCATTTTTGATATTTCGGTTATATCGCTGTCGGTGAGGGAGAAGCCGTTCAGATACAGCTCCCTCTGCGTTACAGAGTATTTCTCGCCGTCTATCGTCACGGTCGGAGAGGCTGCCGCTTCGGAGACTGTGACTTCTGCGGTATGCACATCGGCGTCAATGCATGGGTATGCTGCGATATTGCTTTGCATGAGTATGACTGCGGACAGTATGACTATGAATTTTCCCATATGCTGCGCTCTCCTTTCAATATCAAAGCGGGGATATGCTCCGTGCTCAGTCCTGCTTGCAGAACACCGTGCCGACCTCCTTGCCGTCAAAGAAATCGTACAGTACGTTCGGCTGGCGGCCGTTGAGTATCGCCATATCGACACCCGATTCAAAGCACAGATTTGCCGCGTTGAGCTTTGTCACCATGCCGCCGCTGCCGAGAGATGTTCCGGCTTCGCCTGCAAGCGAAAGAATACTGTCGTCTATGGTATGCACCTCACGGATGAGCTTTGCGTCGGGGTTCGTCCTCGGGTCGCCGTCAAAAAGCCCGTCGATATCGGAGAGTATTATCAGAAGGTCGGCGCGGGTGAATTTCCCGACATATGCCGCAAGCGTATCGTTCTCGCCGATATCGAGCTCCAGCTCATCTATGGCGACAGTGTCGTTTTCGTTCACTATCGGTATCACATTCGATTCGAGCAGCTTTCTGAAGGTATTGCTTATATTGTTCTTTCTCGGTGAATCTATGGTATATTTTGTGAGCAGTATCTGTGCCACGTTGATATTGTATTCACCGAACATCTTGTCATAGATGTACATGAGCTCGCACTGTCCGACAGCCGCGCACGCCTGACGCGCTATGGTGTCCTTCGGGCGCTCGGCGATGCCCAGTTTTGACATACCGAGTCCCACGGCACCGGAAGATACGAGTATGAGCTCCTTTCCACTGTTGTGGAGATCGCTCATCACCTTTACGAGCCTTTCCATGCGGCGGATGTTGAGCCTGCCTGTTTTGTGCGCTATCGTTGATGTCCCGAGCTTGATGACTATCCTTTTTTTATCGCTGACGTTATACATAGCTTTTTCCTCAATTCACTTTATTGACAGGGCTTCCGTTTATATATGCCCTGAGATTGTCCTCCGCGATCTTCAGCAGGCGCTTTCTTGTCTGCAGCGGAGCCCATGAGATATGCGGCGTTATCACGCAGTTGGGAGCGGTCAGCAGCGGGTTGTCCGCCTTCATCGGCTCCTCGGATATCACATCCACAGCCGCTCCCGCGATGATATGATCGTGCAGTGCCGACGCAAGAGCGTACTCGTTCACGGCACCGCCGCGGGAGGTGTTTATGATTATCGCGTTTTTCCTGCATCTGCTCAGCCTTGCCATATTGACGAGCTCCTTTGTTTCGGGAGTGAGCGGGCAGTGCAGGGTTATGATATCGCATACCGAAAAGATATCGTCGGTCCCGATGAACTGCACTCGGTCGTCCTTCTGCGGGGTGCGGGTCGATACGAATACCTCCATGCCGAACGCGAGCGCGATATCCGCGACGCGCTTTCCGATGCTCCCGTAGCCTATTATGCCGAGCTTCATGCCCGCAAGCTCATAGGTCGGGAACGGGAAGTAGGAGAACGTATCGGAGCGCACCCAGCCGCCGTCATGGACATCCCTGTCATACTGTGCCGTTCTGTTCATGAAGTGCAGTATATACGCGAATACCTGCTGTGCCACCGCATCGGTGGAATAGGCGGGGCAGTTCGTGACAGTTATCCCCGCCTCGGCTGCGGCTGCGGTATCAACATTGTTGTAGCCCGTCGCGCACAGCCCGATATATTTAAGATGCGGACATTTTCCGATGATCTCTCTTGTGAATACGGTCTTGTTTATTATGGCTGCCTCGGCATCTCCGAGATGTTCAAGGAGCTTTTCCTGCGGGGTCAGAGGATAGCATACGCATTCGCCGAGTGCACGTATACCGTCAAATGACACTTCCGAGTCATTCGTCACAGTCTTTTCTTCAAGTATCGCTATCTTCAATTCATGTGCCCTCTTTTTTGGTCTTTTCGCTTCCGGAGGTATGCTTGCTGTTTTCGGCTCTGTCTTCCTTTATCATCAGCACTATCACCCACAGAAAGAGCGCTAACTCTTCAAAATCAAGTATATAGAAGCTGATGCCCGGCTCAACAAAATATATCAGTGCGGATGACCATATCGCTGAAAGCAGTATCAGCCTGTGGAGCTGCTTTTTGCGCTTGTAGGAGAGCAGCAGCACTATCGTCGAGATGATGATGAACGCAATATGGATAGGCAGCGGGAGAGAAAAGAGCGGGGACGGTCTGATATCCATTATCCATTACTTCCTTTTTTCACAGTTTGTATGATTTTATCGTTCGCTGTCGCCGAAATATACCTTGTACCATACAAGGAACACGTATACCGTCCATATCTTGCGGCTGTTGTCGTAGCTGCCGCTGCGGTGGTCGTCGAGCAGCTTCACGAGCATATCGGTATTGAAGAAATGCTGTGCATCGGGCGAGAGGAAGGTCTGCTTTACTATATCGTAGTATTTGTCCTCGCGCAGCCATACACGTATCGGAACGGGGAAGCCGAGCTTCTTCTTGTTCGCGGTCTTCGGAGGAGCGGCCTTCAGTGCTGCGCGGCGCATTGCGACCTTAGTGTTTTCCTTGGTGACGCGGTATTTTGTCGGTATCCTCTCTGCGAGCGTCATTACCTTCCTGTCGAGGAAGGGGACTCTCAGCTCGAGGGAATTTGCCATAGACATCTTGTCGGCCTTGAGGAGTATATCTCCCGTCAGCCAGAGATGAAGGTCGATATACTGCATTTTTGTTATCTCGTCCTGATCCTTTACCTTTTCGTAGAACGGGCGCGTTATATCCGAAGGGGCGGGAGCGTCGGTCTTAATTTTCAGAAGCTGCTTGCGTTCTGCCTCGGTGAACATGAAAGCGTTGCCGATGAAGCGTTCTTCGAGCTTCTGACCGTTGCGGATCAGGAAATTCACGCCTCTCTTGTGCGGGAAATGTCCCGCGATGCTGCCGATGCCCTTTCTTACAGGGAAAGGTATCGCCTTGTATGCGTGTGAGCCGAGCGGTTCCTTATATATGTTGTAGCCGCCGAATATCTCATCCGCGCCCTCGCCCGAAAGCACGACCTTTACGTATTTCGCTGCCTCGCGGCATACGAAATAGAGAGCTATGCAGGCGGGGTCGGCGAGAGGCTCGTCGAGATGGTACTGTATCTTCGGGATATTCTCCCAGTATTCCTCGGGAGTTATCACGTGGCTGATATTTTCCTTGCCGATATATTTTGAAAATTCCTTTGCCCAGCCGATCTCGTTGTATTTTTCGTCCTCGCCGAAGCCGACCGTGAAGGTCTTGTCAACGTTTGCGACCGATGCGGCATAGCTGGAATCCACGCCGCTCGAAAGGAAGCTTCCGACCTCGACGTCGGAGATCTTGTGTGCGCTCACGGAATTCTCAAAGGTATCTGATATGCGCTTTACCCAGTCGTCCATTACGGGCTTTGTGTCTGCGCGGAAATGAACGTCCCAGTAGTGCTTGGTCGTGAGAGTTCCGTTCTTGTATTTAAAGTAATGTGCGGCGGGAAGTTTGTATACGTTCTTGAAAAATGTCTCGTTCGTCGGGGAGTACTGGAAGGTAAGATAATTTTCAAGTGCTGTCTCGTTGAGCTCCTTTTTGAAATCGGGGTGGTCGAGGAACGCTTTTATCTCGGAGCCGAACATGAAGGTATCGCCCATTTTTGCGTAGTAGAGCGGCTTTATCCCGAAGAAATCGCGGGCGCCGAAAAGCTCCCTGCTCTTGGTATCCCATATTACGAATGCGAACATACCGCGCAGCTTGGCAAGCAGTTCCTCTCCGAATTCCTCATAGCCGTGGAGCAGCACCTCGGAATCGGTGTTGGTCTTGAAGACATGGCCTTTTTCGAGCAGTGTCTGACGGATATCCCTGTAGTTGTATATCTCGCCGTTGAAGAGCAGTACCTTTGTACCGTCCTCGTTGTATATGGGCTGGTCACCCGAGGAGGAGATATCTATTATGCTCAGTCTGCGAAAGCCGAGAGCGATATCTCCGTCGATATGCTTTCCGTCCGAATCGGGACCGCGGTGTCTGATGCGTTCCATCATAGCGCCGAGTACTTTCCCCGAATCATCCGATATATTGGTAAAACCGACAAATCCGCACAAGGTTGTGTTCCTCCGTTCATAACAGCGGCAGCGCTTTTTTATCAGAGCAGCCTGACCGCAGATTTTTTTGAAACAGCGTGTATTATGACCGCCGTGAAGACGGTCACTGAATCATGCATTAATTATACTATATAAATTATATTTTGGCAATAGCATATTGCTACAAAATTGCAGCAAACACAATGATAATTTCTAAGGAAACAAGGCGTATCGCTGCAAAGATCACTGCCGGACCTGAAGTCAGAGCTCCTGCCTGAAAAACGTCCAATCATTTGCGTGTCAATTTGTACAAAAATAATAAAGTAAAATTTCAAATAATTAGTTGACATATCTTATTAATTATGTTATAATGATAATACCCGAAGCGGTACTGCGCCGTCTGTCACTGCGCAGCTGTGCGGTATTGACGGCGCGGTGCTGCGGCAAGTCTCCATGCAGCCCGGTGTATCCGCCAAGGGTATCCGCCGCGGCGGAAATCAACATAGTACTGGAGTGTGTGACATTGGCAAGAATAGAAAAGAAGGTCATGATAATCCTGCTTATCAGCATAGTCGTTCTGACCGGCGTTATCACGACTTTGTCGTGCCTTATGTTCAAGAATCAGAATTCAAAAATACTCAATGATGAATCTGCTTCTGCGACAAAGGTAGTTGTGGATGAAGTGAACAAGATGCAGGATGCGACTGCCAAGGTCTGCTACACAATGGTTGTAGATGAGAACCTTGACTATCTCCTTTCTCAGAAGAAATGGGACGATGTCAAGAAGGTCTTTGAATCGACATTGCCTGCACCCACCATGTTCCTTACGGTAGTTAACAGCAGCGGTGATGTCCTTTGGGAGAGCGATCCCGGCAAGATCACCGATATCAAGGGAAAGGCTGTTATCAGTGATACGGCTGCCAACGGTCTTTATGTTGATCCGTCTGGAGTAATGTATTTCAGACAGAACGCAAGGCTGAAGGTGCCCTCAGCAGGTGTCGAGGGAATGTTCGAATATATGGGCATAATCGTGGGCTATGATGTTTCGGATCTCGAATATCTCGAGGCTATCAAGACATTGACGACAAGTGAAGTCACACTTTTCAAGGGCAATCTCAGATATGTCACCACTATCGTGAAGAAGGACGGCACATCCCTCGTCGGCACTCCGATGTCGGATGCTGTCAAGAAAGTTGTTCTCGACGATAAAAAGGAATATGAAGGTCCCGCAACGATCAACGACAAGAAATATCAGACAGGCTATGTTCCTCTCAAGGATGTCAACGGCGAGGTAGTCGGTGCGTATTTCGCAGGCTATTCCTCCGAAGAGATCGACAAGATGTTCTTAACGGTAGTACTCATCGTTATCATTGCTGCTGTTGTTCTTTCCGTGGCAATAATCGTGTTCATGTCGATGCAGATGCGCAAGCTCGTTGTTAATCCCATAAAGGAGATCAACAGGGTCGCCGGCGATCTCAGTGTGGGCGAACTCGGCAACGAGGGCGTCAACATCGTTCCTGCAAACGACGAGGTCGGAGATACGGCTGCTGCGATCAACGATATGAAGAACGCTCTCAACAGCTACATAGCGGATCTCAGCAGAGTCATGTCGGCTATGGCACAGGGTGATTTCACCGTTATGCCTCAGGTCGAATACAAGGGTGATTTCGTTGCGCTCGGCGAATCCGCAAAGCTAATAAACGACGAAATGCATACTGTGCTTTACAGCATCGGCGAATCGGCAGATCAGGTGCTCAGCGGTTCGACACAGTCCGCCAACGGCTCCGAGGCTCTCGCAGGCGGTACCACACGTCAGGCGGCTGCTATCGAAGAGCTCTCCGCATCGCTCAATGAGATATCCAAGCGCGTAAAGTCCACAGCAGAAAATGCGGAGGAAGCAAAGTCGCTTTCCGCAGACGCTACGGAAAAGATGAACCGTCAGCACGAGTATATGAGAAATATGCTCTCCGCTATGAAGGAGATTTCCGAAAAGTCCTCCGAGATCAATACGATCATCAATGCGATCAGCGATGTCGCTTTCCAGACGAATATCCTCGCGCTCAATGCCGCTGTCGAGGCTGCAAGAGCGGGCGAATCGGGCAGAGGCTTCGCAGTTGTTGCGGATGAAGTCAGAGTGCTCGCATCCAAGTCGGCAGAAGCCGTGAATACGACCACCGAGCTCGTAGAGGCTACCATAAAGGCAGTCGAGAGAGGTGAAGATATCGCCAACATGAACGCCGAGGCACTTGAAAATGTTATCAAGATATTCGGCAGCACATCAAAGATAATCGACGATATCTCGCTTGCAGCAGGCGAGCAGGCGGATTCTATCGGACAGATCACAAGCGGTATCACGGAGATATCCGATGTCGTTCAGCAGAACTCCGCTACCGCCGAGGAGATCGCAGCATCCTGCGAACAGCTCAACGGTCAGTCCACAGAGCTCCGCAATTCCGTCAAGAAGTTCAGGATCTGAGGATGATCCCGATCCGGCCAACGAAAAAGATCAGACCCCGAAGCATTTCGTACAAAATGCTCCGGGGTCTTTTTATAGTCAACGACATCGGAAATTGCATATTCGGTCAAGCAAAGCTTTGCATATATGAGCTTTGCGCAGACTGAATACAGCAATTTCAATGTCGTTTACTATATATGGTATCGTATCGCTGTATTTGCGGTATCAGTAATACTCCACAACGTCGAGTATCTCGCCGTTGTTGATAATAACTCTCGGTATGCGCTTTGATATGCCGCAGACTATCTCATAGCCTATGGTATTGCAGAGCTCTGCAAGATCATCGGCAGTCTGTTCCTCTCCGAATATCAGGGCTTCTGTTCCTGCCTTTACATCCGGGATTCCGGTCACGTCAGCCATGAGCTGATCCATGCATATCCTACCGATTATCGGCGCTCTTCTGCCGTTTATAATGATATCTGCTTTTCCGGAGAGCTGTCTTGAAAGCCCGTCGGCATAGCCGATAGGTATCGTTGCGGCGAGTATGTCCTTTTCGGCGCGGTATGTCCTGCCGTAGCTGACGAAGCTGCCTGCCGGGAGCTTTTTTACATAGGATACCGATGCTTTCAGATCCATTACAGGACGCATATCGAACGGCATATCGAGCGAGCGGTCGGGCTTCAGTCCGTAAAGCATTATCCCGAAGCGTGCGATCGTGCTCCTTTCGTCATAATGGAACGTTCCGCCCGCACTATTGAGGCAGTGGAAGTGGCGCGGGGCGACCGCGCGCTTTTTCAGTTCATCCCGAAGGGTGAAGAATTTTTCTGTCTGGGAGTCTGTGTATGCTTTGCAGTCGGGGTCGTAGCTGTCTGCGACTGCATAATGCGTGAAGGCGCCGTCAGCGATGATATTATTGAGCTTTGATATCCGACAGAATGCATCCGCGCAGGAGGATATATCATCGGCGAGCAGACCGATCCGCCCCATGCCCGTATCTATGGCGATATGCACTTTAAGAGGACGGGATGCGTTCTCCGAGAGAGCGGCAGCGTGTTCTTCCGAAACGACAGCCTGTATTATGTCATTTTCCGAAAGCTCGTCGGCGTATTCAGGGGGAGTATATCCGAGGATGAGTATCTCGCCTTTGCATCCGAAGCGGCGGAGCTTTTCCGCTTCGCGTATATTGGACACCGCGAAGAACGAAAAACCGTGCTGTTCGAGAAAAGGCACGATATTTCTGTCGTCATGACCGTAGGCGTTAGCCTTTACGACGCCTGCGAGCTGCGTTTTGTCGGTGTTTACGAGCTTTGCTATCTCATTTATGTTATGTCCGAGGCGGTCGAGATGTATCTCCGCCCACGCACGTCTGAGAAAATCCTGCATGGTATGTTTCCTTTCAAAATATGATCGCTCTGGGAGATTTTATTCCGTGATTTGCGTAAATATGCCGAAAAAGCCCGATATTACCGGGATATATTTGAACAAAAATACCCCTCTGCGCACTTGAAAAAAGGGTGACGATATGATATAATAGACTGCACAGAGGACATTATAATCCGTATTTTCGGGAGGGATCTGCTATGAGAGAGGTGACAGCCTGCTTTTCTGGGCATCGTCCTGAGAAGCTGCCTGACAGAGGCAACAGTAATTCGCAGATAACCAAGGTGATAAAAAGCCTTATCAAGCAGGAGATAGATATCGCGCTTGCTGACGGGTATACGGATTTTATTGTCGGAATGGCACGCGGTATCGACCTATGGGCGGGGGAGATACTGACCGATATGATCTGTATCGGCGTACCGCTGAAGACTATAGCAGTATATCCGTACAGGGGCTATAACAGCAGGCTCCGCGGTATCGAGCTGTGGGCATCAGGTAGGATACTCGGAAAGGCATCGGAGATAATATACCTGAATGATGAGTATTACCGCGGCTGTATGCTCGAGCGCAACAGATACATGATCGACCGTTCGTCGCGCCTTATCGCTGTTGTGTCCGATTTCAGGAGCGGGACGGGACAGACGATATCCTATGCGAAAAGAGAAAATGTCGATGTGCGTGTCATAGAACTGAACAAGCTCTTTCCGCCTGAGGACGAGCAGATTACTTTATTCTGATACAGATATATTATAACTCTTAATTTTATTTTTTTCAACAGAAAAAATGAATAAAATATACAGATATGACAGCACATAGTTTGTTGTGCAGCTCATCTGTATACTGTGAAAAACGGAGGTAATGAAATTGTCAAAAAAAGGTGCAAAGATAGCACTGACGTATTTTATAACGATAATCGCCTCTCTGGTGATTATCGGCGGAGCTGCGTTCATAGTGCTGTCAAAGGTAATGGCGGAGGATGATCCGGGCATTGCTGCGGTCGAGGTCACGACCACTGCCGACAGTGGGGTATATGCTCCTACCGAGCTTGAGAACCGCACGGCGCTGTTTATCCTTGATGCCGGAAACAAGCGCACATCTACATGCTTTGTACTGGCAAGACTGCTCCCGACCGAAACAAAGGTCGTGATCGTGCCGCTGCAGAGCGATACACTGTGCAGTGTCAACGGTACGGAGGATACGCTGTATGAGCTCTACCGCGCCGGCGGAGGACAGTACGCAAAGCGTGCGGTCGAAGCGGCTTGCGGACTTAGTGTGGATAAATATCTGAAATTCGACAAGACCTCGTTCGAGCTTTTTGCAACGCTTATGGGAACTGTCAACTATGAAGCCCCCTACAGCCTTATCTGTGAGGATCCCGATACGAATGAGGTCACGGTCATAAGAGAAGGAAGTGCCGCGCTCGACGGCGTGACTATGAGAAAGCTCTTTACGTTCCCGAGCTTTAAGAGCGGTGAAACGGGACGTGCCGCAACAGTCGGCAGCGTTGTGGTCGATGTGCTCAATTCCGCACAGGAAACACGTCTTTCCACAGGTATGGATCAGATAGTCGAGACCGTGCTGAAAAGCAGTGTGGAGACAGATATCGCCGATATCGACTACAAAACGAGCAAGAAGGCTATGCAGTATATCGTGGATAATTCCTACAAGGGCGCCGAGCTGGTGCTGCCCTCGGGCAAATACAATTCCGATGAGGAATATGTTCTCGATGACGAGTTCATCACATCGCTGAAAACATGGTTCGGTGTGGATATGCTCGATTATTCCGGTTCCATGCCGCAGGTGGGCAGCAGCGAGCCGCCCTTCGGCTATACCGAAAAGAGTTCGGATACTGCTGAATAATAAAATACGTAAAGCCTTGGGACAAGAATGATATGTCCCAAGGCTTTTTCTTTCCCGTTCAATCATCCGCCGCTTGCGTGTGGGTGAGGATATCAGGATATAACGGGATCTTACACCCCGATTTCTGCATAGATCTTTTCGATGAACGGAGACTTGTGTTCAATATACCGATCGATATCATAGGGATACAGCTTTGCGCCTTCCTCTTTGATGCGGCTGTATTCCCGCACAGCATCGGGATGAGTCCGCAGATGATCTCGGAAAGCAATATGTCTTTTCAGCTCCTGCGAATCCTCAGTGCATACATACAGATGATGTTTTCTCAGATGTTCTTTGCCGTCGTATTTGAATGCCTCCCGCCCTGCGATGCCGAGGTCGCCTTCATGCCGGTAGCCTATTGCTCCCAGAGCAGATACAACTTCCTGAAACACGGTGTGATCCTTGATCACTGCATCTATATCGATTATGGGTTTTGCAGACAGACCTTCAACAGAAGTGCTGCCAACGTGTTCGATCCTCACTGCCAGCTGTCCGAGAGCAGCTGCGAGTTCATCTTTTATCATAAGGAAATCCTGCTTCCATTGTTCATCGTATGGAAGTACAACAACGTGCTTTGCAGCCATTTCTGTCACCTCACGGAATTTATAAATAGTGCGTGCTCAATAACCGATTTGTCTTGATAATGATTATAGCACTCTGTCTGTGTTTTGTCAAACGTAACGCAAAAAGACTTCCGACACAGTGTATCGGAAGTCTCTGAATACCATATATATTGCGCTCTTTATGAGATGACCTTGCCTTTTTTCTCCTTTTCGGGCTCGACAGTCTTTTCCTCGCCGCCCTTGTCGGTGAAGATGCTGTCGTCCTCGACGAGGGGCTTCAGATAGTCGTATTCGGGATTGTCCCTGCCCTGTTCCTTATAGAAGGGCTCGATGACGTATTTCTGTATCGCGGGGTAGGAATTGAACATGATGAGGAACCCGAGGAAGGATATTATCCAGAAGGGTATCACCGCGAACACGAGATAAGGCGCGATATACAGCGAAAGAAGAGTGAATGCCACAGTGAATGCAACGAGCAGGAGCGTTATGATATTCTTCTTTAGCCCAAGGCATACGAGCAGGAAGGAATTCTTGATGCAGTTCCTGAAATCAAGGTCTGTGGCGACTATCATCGGGAAAAAGTAGAAATTCATCATGAATACCGTGAATGCCGCACTCAGCGAGACAGCACAGAGGATATACCATACAAGACCGCCGTTCTCTGCATTCTCTGCGAAGGAGGTGTATACCTGTACCGAGCAGAGCGCCGATATGAACACGGTGACATCTATAAGTCCCGCGGGAAGTGACTTTTTCCAGTTCTCGGTAAATCCCTTGCGGAAATCGTGGAGGATAAAGGAGTTCTTTTCAAGCACATAATTGCGCAGTACCTTTGTCATCCCGGCAATTGCGGGACCTATCGTGACTATGGGCAGGCAGGCTATGAGCGTCAGAAAATTGAGCGCGGCGAGCTTCCAGAATTTTCGGAAGTATATCTCCCAGAATCTGAAAAAGGGCTTTTTCTTGGGTGCGTTTTTTGCAATTCCCGGTCCCGCTTTCATATAATTCTGACCGAAAATTCCCATTAGATCAACATCCTTTCAAAATCTGCGCAGTAAAAACATCCTGAATAAAAATACCGATACCCCGTCCGCACAGGCGGCAAACAGTGACAGCAGCGCTATCACGGCGAATTTCTTGCAGTAGAGCAGTCTGTCGGGGATGCTGTCGGAAAAAGTAAAAGCGCGTTTGTATACCGCCGACGACATACGCATCGACTCTCTTGCACAAAGTGATATTATCGCCGCCGAAAACGTCGTTTCGGGTATCAGCATGAAAAATACGGGTATGGTTCTTGTGTCGGCGCAGAGCTTTGCTCCCGCAAGTCCGAAGCCTGTGCCGCAGAAAAACGGCAGCAGCGCCTCTGCCGGCTGCATCACCGGAGAAAAACCGGTCACAAAGCAGACTGCGGCAAGCATAAGATCATATCTGAGTGAGCGGGAAATTATCCCGGCGAGCGTTCCCGTGAGGAAAAACCCGCCGATATCGTATGCATCGTATCCCGACATCGGGGAAACTGCCGCACCGCACAATATCCCTGCGGCGCACGACAGCATCAGAGCCGCAAAGCGCCTTGAATTATCATCTTTGAGTATACTTCCGGGCATACACATCGTCCTTTGCTTTTTTGTACAATGTATATGCAGCCGAAGTCCTGATTATACTGTCACTTGGAGAGCTCGTAGGCACGTCTCGTGCAGCTCTCGCAGCATTTTCTGACAGTTCCTGTCAGATCGCCCTTGTAAAGCTCGTCAAGTCCTGCAAGCGTTGTCCCTCCGGGAGAGGAGACCATTTTTATCAGCTCATCTATAGTATGACCCGAATCGGTCATCATTTTCGCGGAGCCTATCAGCGACTGTGCAAAAAGCTCCATTGCAGCATCGGAGTCTATTCCGTTTTCAGCCGCATAGTCGATAAAGCCCTTGGCATAAAGGTATATGAATGCGGGAGAGCTGCCGTTTACGGCGATTATCTCCTTCATTTTGTCCATAGGCACAACAGCTGTTTTGCCGCCTGTCGCAAATATATCACATACTGTGGAAAACTCGTCGTCGCCGGTATATTTTCCCTTTGCGAGAGCTGTTGCGCCCTCACCGAGCAGGAACGGTGTGTTCGGCATTACTATAACAGCGGGGACGTTCACGCCGAGGGTATTTATTATATAGTCCTCGGTGATACCCGCTGCGATAGATACTATCACGTTTTCCTCCGTGACATATCCCTTCATTGAGGGGAGCACGGCATCAAAGGTCTGCGGCTTTATCGCAAGGAAGATATATCTGCATTCCTTTGCGAGCGCCTGTGCATCCTCACAGGGGATGACGCCCTTCTTTTCAAGTGCTGCGACCTTTGCGGGGTCGCTGTCCACTATGTGTATCTCGGCGTCCATACCGCTGCGCAGTATCCCTGAGATTATCGCGCCGCCCATATTTCCGCCGCCGATGAAGCCTATTTTTATCATGATATCACCTTACCAGAATATTTGTATCATCTGTGATTCAGGCAGTTTTTCTGCCGGACTGCAGCTGCACCCTGTCATACGCCGCCTTCAGCATGGGCAGCAGTACCGAGAGGATGAGACTTTTTACGGGGATCTCGATGAGGTTCTTTATCGCTCTCGGTGCGCAGTATGCCGCAAATGCGTTCCAGTCGCCGCCCGTGAGCGTGAAATCCTTGTTCACATAAAGCGTGTAAAGGAAATATGAATTCAGGCAGAGATTGCATATCAGCGCAATGGCGACGCAGGCACATACTATCCGTGCCGTGGAGATCGCAGTATCCCTTTTTGTGCCGAACTCGCAGTGATAGAGTATGGCACCGTATAGAATACCGGAAAGCAGTACCACGAGTGCGAGCTGCGGGCTGTATGCCCTTGCGCTCTTGTTGGTGATGATATACCCGAGAAAATCGAGCAGGAACGACGATGCGCCGCATACCACCGGTCCGTACAGCATACCGATCACTGCGATCGGTATATATGAGAACGATATCCTGAGATCGGGAGTGACCTCGATGGAAAGCGATCTCACCGCGATCGCCATCGCAAGAAGTATGCCTGCTGTTGTGAGAGTGCGAAGATCGCGCAGCGACCTTGCCGAATCCTTGAACATATCAAAAAAGCTTTTCATATTTTGCCTCCTCAGAATAATGATGCATTATCAGGGAGTATGAAAAGCTCCTTTTATAATGCATTAAGCGGGATGCGGCAGACGCACCGCAAGGATCGCTCCTTTTCGTTTCCGCCGCAACTCCCCGTCGGCGGAACACTGTTTCCCGCAAAGTGCGGGAAAGAACGCGCGTCTGTCTACTCTGTAATGCTGTTGTATGCTGTTTGCCGCCCGATCAGAACGAGATCTCGTCAGCAGCTCTGTAAAGCTTTTCGTCGAAGGGCTTCTTCATTGCAAGACCTTCGTTGATGTCGATATCGTATACCTTGCCGTTCTTCAGTCCGACAACACGGTTGCTTGCACCTGCGTTGAGGAGCTCAACGGCATAATAGCCCATCTCGCTTGCGATAACTCTGTCACGGAGAGTAGGCGCACCGCCTCTCTGTACATGACCGAGTATAGTAGCTCTTGTCTCGATGCCGGAAAGCTCCATGAGCTTCTTGGCGATATCCTCGGAGCTGCTGGTGTTTGCTGTTGCTACAGCGCCCTCTGCAACTACAACTATGAAGTGCTGCTTTCTGTTTGCCTGAGATTTCTTTATCTTGGCGGAGAGCTTCCCGAGGTCATAGGGTATCTCGGGTACGAGTATGCCTATAGCGCCGACTGCAAGACCTACGTTGAGAGCTATCCAGCCTGCGTGTCTGCCCATTACCTCGACTACCGAGCAGCGGTCATGCGACTGTGCGGTATCGCGGAGCTTGTCTATCATCTCAACGGCTGTGTTCATAGCCGTATCGTAGCCTATGGTATATTCCGTGCAGGAGATATCGTTGTCTATAGTGCCGGGGAGACCGATGCAGCGTATACCCTCGCCGCAGAGATCCCTTGCGCCTCTGAACGAGCCGTCTCCGCCTATAACGACAAGACCCTCGATACCGAGCTCACGGCATTTTTCCGCGCCCTTCTTTACTCCCTCGGGAGTGGTGAATTCCTTGCATCTTGCGGTATAGAGCACCGTGCCTCCGCGCTGGATGACTCCGGAAACGTCGCGCTCGCAGAGCTCCTCGACCTCACCGTTGAGAAGACCGTTATAGCCTCTCTGTATACCGTATACCTTGTATCCTCTTACAATAGCTGCTCTTGCGACCGCTCTGACGGCGGCGTTCATTCCGGGAGCGTCTCCTCCGCTGGTAAGTACGCCAATCGCTTTCTGCATAAAAGACCATTCCTTTCGGCAAATCAATAAAAATCAAAACCGTCCGCCCCGCTGCCGGAATTATCGCAGCAGCAAAGCGAACTTATATCCATAGCTACTATTCTACACTTTTCTTGGATGTTTGTCAAGCGTTTTATGCATAATTAACGTCTGCTTCATTGAATATATAGCAATATTCAACAATTAAACGGTTTCGGAAATGCACATGGATGGTAGTTATTCACGTAAGCAAAAAAGCACGTCATTAAGGAAATATTAACAATTTCTGCACAAAAAAAGATAAGCCCGCGCTATGCCGGAAAATCATACTGCGGTATATACTTCTATGTGATTCCCCTCGGAATCGACAAATTCCGCGACCCAGTTTTTCCCGATCTGTGTCAGCGGAAAACATATCTCTTTGCCTTCAAGTTTTTCCTTCATTTTTTCCAGGGAGCTGAAATGCAAACTTGGAAGACAGTTGCTGCCAAATGTATGTTCCTCATTCACAGCCTTATAGGCAAACAGATTGAACCGGAAGTCTCCGATCTCAAAGCGGCTGCCGATCCCGCCTTTTTCCGATACTTTCTGCTCAAAAAAATCTTCGTAGAACATAACGGCACGCTCCATATCGTCCACACATATATATAATGAATCAATTTTACAAAACATATTTTGACCTCCGATCGGATATTGGTTTCTCTTCCGTAAAAATTATAACATTACTCCGCCGCACTGTCAATAGAATACTATAGTGCTTCTGACCGGACATCTGACATACTATGGATTGGATTTCTGTATCGGCACCGCACTTCAAGCATTGATCGCCCGATGTATCTTTGCAGTGATCGACTGTTAAAATCCACAAAAACAGAACGAAAAAGCGCGGACTTATGGGCTTTGTGACGGGATTTTGCCCGGATTCCGGGGCGGATCGCTATAAAGCGCCCCAAATGAATAATTTAGAAAAAAAATTTCAAAAACCTCTTGCAAAATGTGAAAAGCGGTGGTATAATAGTATTCAGAGTGCAAGATGAGTGATTGGGAATTTCACTTACAAATTATATCAAGGGCTGTCGGCGCACTCCGTCGGCCGCAATATTTCAGGGAGGTTTATTAACAATGGAGTTAACAAACGGCTATCTTAAGGATCTGCTCGAAAGAGTAAAGGCACGCAATCAGGGCGAACCCGAATTTATCGAGGCTGTTACAGAGGTGCTCACAACTCTCCAGCCTGTTGCCGAGAAGAGACAGGATCTCATCGACGCTGGCGTTTTTGAGAGGATCGTTGAGCCCGAGCGCCAGATCATATTCAGAGTTCCTTGGGTCGATGACAGCGGCAAGGTACAGGTGAACAGAGGTTTCAGGATCCAGTTCAATTCCGCTATCGGACCCTATAAGGGCGGTCTCAGACTTCATCCTTCGGTATATCTCGGTATCATAAAGTTCCTCGGCTTCGAGCAGATATTCAAGAACAGCCTTACAACGCTCCCCATGGGCGGCGGCAAGGGCGGCTCCGACTTTGACCCCAAGGGCAAGTCTGACGGAGAAGTTATGCGCTTCTGCCAGAGCTTCATGACAGAGCTCTCTAAGCACATCGGCGCTGACTGCGACGTTCCCGCAGGCGATATCGGTACAGGCGCACGCGAGATCGGCTATATGTTCGGTCAGTACAAGAGACTCAGAAACGAATTCACAGGCGTTCTTACAGGCAAGGGCCTCACATACGGCGGTTCGCTCGCAAGAACACAGGCTACAGGCTACGGTCTCTGCTATTTCACAGATGAGATGCTCAAAGCCAACGGCAAGAGCTTCAAGGATCAGGCAGTAGTTATCTCCGGCTCCGGCAACGTTGCTATCTATGCTACAGAGAAGGCTACACAGTACGGCGCAAAGGTAGTTACCGTATCCGATTCCAACGGCTATATCTATGATCCCGACGGTATCGATCTTGATCTCGTTAAGCAGATCAAGGAGGTCGAGCGCGGACGCATCAAGGAATACATCGGCCGTACAGCTCACAAGAATGCTGAGTACCACGACGGCAGCGTATGGACACTCAAGTGCAATGCAGGCAGCATTAAGCTTGATATCGCTCTTCCCTGCGCTACACAGAACGAGATCAACGGCGAGGCTGCCAAGGCTATCGCTGCAAACGGCGGCTACGCTGTTGCAGAGGGTGCTAATATGCCTTCCACTCCCGAGGCTATCGAGGTCTATTTCGCAAACAATATCCTCTACGGTCCCGCAAAGGCTGCAAATGCAGGCGGCGTAGCAACATCCGGTCTTGAAATGAGCCAGAACAGCGAGAGACTTTCATGGTCGTTTGAAGAGGTTGATGAAAAGCTCCACAACATCATGATCAATATCTTCAAGTCCTGCGACGAGGCATCCAAGGAATACGGTATGCCCGGCAACTATATGGCAGGCGCGAATATAGCAGGCTTCCTCAAGGTAGCTGAGGCTATGAAGGCACAGGGCTGTGTCTGATAACGGAAATAAACGATAAAAGTACAATGAGCTGCACGTTCCGATTCAAAAGGAGCGTGCGGCTCTTTTTGTTCCGGAAAATTCGTAATATTCATAATTTTGTAATATATGCAGGAAAAATATGTGGTATAATATTATAGGTAATTTCGGATCTGCTTTCATACATAAAAGCGGATACCATATATGACAAAGGAGAAATCGGAAAATGAACAAGAATCTGAGAAAAGCCGTTATCGCGGGAAACTGGAAAATGAACAAGACTCGTCCCGAGGCAAAGAAACTGCTCGAGGAGATAAAGCCTCTCGTTGCTTCGGCTGACGGTAAGATCGAGGTCATCGCCTGCGTTCCTTTCACAAACCTTGAAACAGCCATTAATACAGTAAACGGCTCGAATGTAAAGATCGGTGCAGAGAACGTTCACTTCGAGGCAAGCGGCGCTTTTACAGGTGAGATATCCGCCGATATGCTCACAGAGCTCGGCGTTGAGTACGTTATAATCGGTCACTCCGAAAGAAGACAGTATTTCGGCGAGACAGACGAGACTGTCAACAAGAGGACAATTGCTGCTCTTAATGCAGGACTCAAGCCTATCGTATGCGTGGGCGAGCTCAAGTGGGAGCGCGAGTGCGCTATCACCGAGGAAGTCATCGCACGTCAGATAAAGCTCGATCTTTTCTCGATAACAGCAGAGCAGGCAAAGAATATCATAATCGCATACGAGCCTGTATGGGCGATCGGAACAGGCCTTACAGCTACTCCCGATCAGGCACAGGAAGTATGCGCCTTCATCCGTGAGCAGCTCGCAAAGCTCTACGGCAAGGAAACAGCCGATGCGATCACTATCCAGTACGGCGGCTCGATGAATGCAAAGAACGCAGCAGAGCTGCTTTCCAAGCCCGATGTTGACGGCGGTCTTATCGGAGGAGCTTCTCTCAAGGCCGAGGATTTCAACGTTATCGTTCAGGCTGCCGTTAACGGCTGATCGTGCCGCGGGACATATCACCCGGCAGCGGGAAGCGGCGTCAGATAAAGCTCGCTGTGTTCTGTGCTGCGGTGGTGATGATATCGGCGATGTTCACGACCGATACGATACGTGTCAAATATTACGATATGCCGCC